>JAUXGQ010000043.1 GCA_030621975.1 Gammaproteobacteria bacterium
CAACGCAGGAATATTTGTTATATTTCTAGTTGTTACAACGCGGGCAGACGGGATGGATCGGCGCACAGAAATGTGACGTTATTTTGAAGCGAGCCCTTAGCGCAGAACCTGTGGTTCAAGTGGAGCTGGACAACCCGTAGAGGATCGCTCATGAGCCTGAATCGCTGCACCTGGACCGCCCACGCTTCGCCCGAGGAGATCACCTACCACGATCAATCTGTTGCCTGTTTGGCGGCGGCAGTGATCTGGCCATTGGGTAAGAACATGGCCACGGGCTCGGGTCGATCGCCGAGGGCACCACTGACCAGTTCGATAGATTTGAATCCCAAGGCGGAATAGAAGGCGACCGCGTCGGGTTTTGCATCCACCAGCACGCCGATACAACCTTCCGAGATGTAGGCGGAAACTTGTGTGGTTGTAGACGTGGCAGAATACTCTCTTTGGCTCAATTGGTTTCGACTGGCAGCCCCAACCGCCGCCATTCGGGGAGACCGTCCTCGAGCCGTCGGGCCTCAAGACCCGCTTTGCGCAACCGCGCCACCGCCTCAAAGGCCAGCACACACCAGGGCCCGCGACAGTACGCAACGATTTCCTTATCGCGCGGCAGCTCCTGGAGGCGCGTCTTGAGCTTATTCAGCGGGATATTCAGCGCCCCAGCAACGTGCCCCTGCGCGTACTCCTCAGGCGGGCGCACGTCGATCACGGTCACCAGGCCTTCGCGGGCACGCTCCAGCAATTCCTCGGCCGGAACCGGCTCCAGGGCATCCCGGCTGCGCAGATAGCTGCCCACCAGATCGCTGACCTCGTCCAGGTGCGCTTCGGCGAGCATCCGCAGGTTGCGGATGGCATCGAGCACGCGGTCATCGGCGAGACGATAGCGGATGTGCTTGCCGTCGCGGTGCGCCTCCACCAGACCCGCGGCCTTCAGCTGCTGCAGGTGCTTGGAGGTATTGGCCACGGACAGACCGGCCGTCTGCGCCAGCTCCTCCACATTGCGTTCGCCCTGGGCCAGAAAATCCAGAAGCTCCAGGCGCGCCGCGCTGCCCAGGGCCCGTGCCACCAGGGCCAGTTGCTCGAACAGGGCCTGCTTAGGCTCTTTGTTTCTTGACATTCTTTCCGACGTGAATTATACATTCAACTATTCGGTTGAATGAAAAACTGCATCAATGCCAGTATAGCTCTGCTGTCCTGGCAGCGCGAGCCCATCCGGCAGGGGAGGAGTAACTTTTTGGAGACCTTCGTTTGAGTAAGACTGCGCTGCGCTGGGTGCTTGCGCTGGTACTGCTCGCCGCCATCGCACTGGGCTACGCGGGTGGCGAGGACCTGATTCGGAAGGGGCTGGTGGCCCTGGCCCTGCTGGCGGCCGTCGCTTTCCTGCCGCGCCTGATCGCCAAGCTGCGGGAGCGCCCCATGCTGGACGTAACCGACCTCAAGCAGCGCCTGGACGCGGGCGAGGACCTGCTGGTGCTGGACGTGCGCACTGCCGCCGATTTCGTTGGGGAGCAGGGGCACCTGGCCGTCGCCCGCAACCTGCCGCTGGAGGAGCTGCCGGCGCGCCTGAGGGAGCTGGAGCATTATCTGGAGCGCACCGTGGCGCTTGTTTGCCGCACCGACCGGCGCTCGGCCCAGGCCGCGCGCATCCTGGCTCAGGCCGGTTTCGCGGACGTGCACGTGGTGCGTGGCGGTATGACCGACTGGCTGGGCAACGGCTGGTCCGTGGAAGAGGTTCATTCGAAGTTAGGAGCGATGTGACGTGAAGACCCTGCTGATTCTCAACGACCCGCCCTACGGCACGGAGCGCAGCTACAACGGCCTGCGCCTGGCCAAGGCCCTGGCCCGCAAGGGGGCGGAGGTGACGGTGTTTCTGATGGCGGACGCCGTGGCCTGCGCCCGGCGCGGCCAGAAGCTGCCCCAGGGCTACTACAACCTGGAGCTGATGGTGAAGTCGGTGCTGCGCGGTGGTGTGGTGCTGCTGTGCGGCACCTGCATGGATGCGCGGGGTCTGACCGATGCGGACCTGGTGGAAGGCGCACGACGCAGCACCATGGAGGAGCTCGCCGAGCAGACTATGGAGGCGGACCGGGTTCTTGTTTTTTGACCTGGCGCCACGGGGCGCGCGCGAGAGCTGGCGGATCACAACCTTGTCGAGGTACCAGAAATGAAGATTCTCATACTGGGCGCTTCTTTTGGTGGGATAACCACGGCCTATGAATTGCGCAAGCGCCTTTCGCCCAGACAATGCGAGATCATGGTGATCGCAAAGGATCCCCGATTCACGTTTATCCCTTCGCTGCCGTGGGTCGCCCTGGGATCGCGAAGCCTTGATCAGATCAGCTTCGATCTCGCGGGGACCTTCGATCGCAAGGAAATCGAATTCGTGCATGCCGGCGTTACCCGGATTGAGCCTGAATCTCGGCAGGTGCTCACCGACGCTGGGCAATATCCGTACGACGTTTTGGTCATCGCCACCGGACACCGCAGTGCCAACGAGGCCGTCCCCGGTCTCGGACCGTTCGACGGCCCCGCGCATTCGCTGATGTCGCCGCCGGAGGCGGAAGAGGCGAGGGAGGCGTTGCGGACATTCCTTGATGCTCCCGGCCCGATGGTTATGGGTTGCGCACCCGGGGCGAGTTGTATCGGTCCGGCCTACGAGTTTGTCTTTCAGGTGGACTACCTGCTGCGCAGGCGGCGGATGCGCCACAGGGTGCCCATCGCCTTCGTCACCCCTGAGCCGTTTCTCGGGCATTTCGGCGTGGGTGGCATAGGCAAGGCGCGGCAGTTTCTCGAGGGGGAATTCGAACAGCGAGATATTCGCTACTTTACCTCGGCGGCAGTATCCAAGATCACCGGGTCCGCAGTGGAGCTCGCTGATGGGGCAACCTTCGAATCCGCGTTCTCACTCATCATTCCGCCGCTCGCTGGTGTGAAGGCCATCGCCGAGTCACCGGATCTGGGCAACCCCAAGGGCTTTGTGCCGGTGGACGAAAACTATCGGCATCAGACGTTTTCCGATATCTACGCGGTCGGAGTCGCAGTGGCGTTTCCGCCGGTTGACGAGACGCCAGTTCCCGTGAACTTCCCGAAGACCGGCCACATGACGGAACAGATGGCAGCGATGGCCGCCCACAACATCGCGGCCGAGGTGCTGGGTGACGGGAAGATTGCCCGTCCGCTGCACGCCGAATGCATCTTGGACATGGGTGACCGGGCAGCCCTGATCAAGGCGGACCCCTTCCGTCCGCCACGCAACGTCGCCCGCTTCAGCGAGGGCCGGCGCTGGCTGTGGGCCAAAAAGGCCTTTGAGCGCTACTACCTATGGAAGACCGGGCGCGGCAAAACGGTAGCCGGCGAATGGGGCTGGTAACCAAAGGTAGTCGTAAAGCTGATGGGGAGCATTTTCTATCTAGGAGCCACCACCGAGAGGAGTATTCTGAAATGTTGAAGCGACTGATCTGGCTTTCCATGGACTACCCCAGAACCGCCATCTTGCTGGTGGTGCTCGTTACCATCGCCTTCGGTACGCAGTTCCCCAAGATCCATATCGACACCGATCCGGAGAACATGCTGCCTGCCGAGCAGGCGGACCGGGTGCTCTACAACCGGGCCAAGCGGGACTTCGGCATCCACGACCTGATCGTGCTCGGCATCACCGACGAGGCCGGGATGTTCCGGCCTGAGGCCCTGTCCCGGGTTGCGCGGGTGGTGGAACGTGTCTTGGGCATCCACGGGGTGATCACCGCGGACGTGATCAGCCTCACCACCACCGACGACGTGCGCTCGAAGGATGGGCTGCTAGACGTGCGTCCGCTGATGGTGCGGATTCCTGAGAACCAGGCGGGCATCGAAGCCCTGCGTGCCGCTATCGCGGACAACCCCTTGTTCACCGACAAGCTGGCCTCCCGTGACGGCACCGCGCTCGCCATCTACATCCCCATCGAGCGCAAGGACCAGGCCGCGCGCATCGGCGGGGAACTGCGCGCCATCCTGGACGAGGAATTGGCCGCGGAACAGCGTTACCACCTGGCGGGACTGCCCATCGTCGAAGACAGTTTCGGCATCGAGATGTTCCGTCAGATGGGGATCGTGTCGCCCGCCAGCGGGGGGCTCCTGTTCGTGCTGTTGTGGCTCGTGTTTCGCAAGCTCACCCTGGTGGTGCCGGTGATGGTCGTGGCCATGTTCACCGTGGTCTGGGGAATGGGGCTTTTGATCGGCATGGGTTACACGGTCCACATCATGTCCAGTATGATCCCGGTGTTCCTGATGCCGATCGCCGTGCTCGACTCGGTGCATATCCTGAGCGACTTCTACGACCGCTATCCGCGGCTCAAGAACCGGCGTCAGGCGTTGCGCGAAAGCGTCGAGGAACTCTACACCCCCATGCTCTACACCTCGGTGACCTCGGCCGCCGGTTTCGCCTCCCTGATGCTGGCCGACATCCCGCCGGTGCAGGTGTTCGGCGCCTTTGTTGCCTTCGGCATCCTGATCGCCTTTCTGCTCACCGTCACCCTGGTTCCGGCCGCCATTGTACTGATCCGCGAGGAGCGGCTTCAGGCGGTCATAGGCCGCGTTGATGCCCAAGGCGGTTGGCTCGACGGTGCGCTCCAGGGGCTGGGCCGCTTCGCTTTCAACCGCGCCGTACCGGTGGCCCTGGCCGCAGCACTAATCCTGGGCCTGGGTTTCTGGGGAGTGTCGCGCACCGTGGTCAACGACAACCCGGTGGCCTGGTTTCCGGCGGACCACGAGCTGCGTGTGGCCGACCGGGTGATGAACCGCCAGTTCGGAGGCACCTACATGGCCTACCTGCTGGTCGAGGGCGAGGAGCCCGGTGCTATAAAAAGGCCCGAGGTCATGGCCTACCTGGAGGGGTTGCAACGGGCGCTGGAGGCCGACCCCAAGGTGGGTAAGACCTCGTCCCTGGCGGATGTAGTCCGGCAGGTACGCTACGTGGTGCACGACGCTGACCCCGCCGAGCGGCGGCTGCCGGGCCAGGTGGAGGAGCTGGCCCAATACCTGTTCCTGTACCAGATGGCGGGCGACGCGGGGGACCTGGATAACTTCGTGGACTACGACTACCGCGCCGCCAACATCTGGGTGCAGATGCAGGCGGGGGACAACCTGGAGATGGCGCGGGTGGTGGAGCGCGTGGAGGAACACCTTCAGGCCAAGCCGCCACCGGCGGGCATCCAGGTGCGCTGGTCCGGTCTCAACTACATCAACAAGGTCTGGCAGGACGAGATGGTGGTGGGGATGGCGAAAGCAGTGCTGGGTGGATTCCTTGCCGTGTTCGTGCTGATGGTGCTGCTGTTCCGTTCCGTGAGCCTGGGTTTCCTGTCCATGCTGCCTCTGACCTTCGCCATCACCCTCTCCTACGGCCTCGCCGCCTTCATGGGCAAGGAGTACGACATGCCCATGGCGGTCTGCTCGGCGCTGACCCTGGGGCTGTCCATCGACTTCGCCATCCACTTCGTGCAGCGCTACCGGAGCAACCTGGCGCGGCTCGGCGGGGATTTGAGCGCCGCCAACGGCGTGGTCTTCGGCGAGACGGCCCGGGCCATCGTGCGCAACGCCCTGGTGATCGCCGTCGGCTTCTCGCCCATGGCGCTCTCGCCACTCGGCCCCTACAAGACGGTAGGGGTGTTCTTCGCCCTGCTGATGCTGTTCAGCGCGCTCACCGCCCTGGGCCTGCTGCCGGGGCTGTTGAAGCTCACCCACGGCCGACTGTGGAAGGCCAAGGCTGCCTGAAGGAGGTACTATCATGCGACACACCACCCTGACCATCCGCATCGCCGTGCGGCCCCTTGCCCTGTTTGCCGCCGCCGCTGGCCCGGCCGTTGCTCAGCCGACCGCAGAGGAGATCGTGGCGCGCTCCCTTGAAACCTTCTATTACGCCGGGGAGGACCAGCGCGCCCGGGTAACCATGCGGCTCATCAATCCCCAGGGCAAGGAGCGCCGGCGCGAGATGACCGTATTGCGCAAGAACCTGGGAAGCGGGGGGGAGCAGCGCTACTACATCTACTTCCACACCCCTGCCGACGTGAAGGGCACCACCTTCATGGTCTGGAAGTACCCGGCCCGGGAGGACGATCGCTGGATCTTCATTCCGGCCATCAAGCTCGTGCGGCGCATCGCCGCCGACGACAAGCGTTCCTCCTTCGTCGGATCGGACTTCACCTATGAGGACGTCTCCGGCCGCGAGCTGAAGGACGAGACCCACAACCTGCTGGGCGAGGAGGACCTGGACGGCCGCCCGGTCTACCGCATCGAGAGCGTCCCAAAGGCCAAGGTGGACTACGTCCGCCGCCTCTCCTGGATCGACCGGGAGCGGGGCCTGCCGCTCAAAGAGGAATACTACGATGTTCGCGGCGAGCTGCTGCGCACCTTTACCGCCGACGAGGTGCGAGAGGTGGACGGCCACTGGACGGCCACCCGCCGGACCATGCGCGTCGCCCAGAGCGGCCACCGCACCGAGGTGGTCTACGAGGCGGTGAGCTACGACGTCGGCCTCGGCGAGGCCCTGTTCAGCGAGCGCTATCTCCGACGCCCGCCGCGGCAGTGGATACGATGAACCGCCGCCCGCGCGCGGCCCCCCTGCTGGGGCTGCTCGCGGGGCTGGCTTGGGGATCGGCTGGACCCGCCCGTGCGACCGTTCAGCTGCCGGAGATCCACGGCTTCCTCCAGGCCCATGCGGCGGCGCGCCTGGGCAGCGTGGACTGCGACCGCGAGACGGAATGCGCCTGGCCCTTCAATGAGCAGCGCCTGCAGCTCAAGGCGGAGGGGGGCGGCCTGGAGGGCACGTTGGGCTACGCGGGCAAGCTGGACCTGGTGCACGATGCGGCCCTCGATAAGACGGACGCGGACCTGCGCGAGCTGTACGCCGACTACAACGCCGAGCGCTTCACGGTCCGCGCCGGCCGCCAGGTGATCACCTGGGGTGTGGCGGACCTGCTGTTCATCAATGACACCTTCCCTAAGGCCTGGGTGTCCTTCTTCGGCGGCCTGCCCCTGGAATATCTCAAGCGTGGCAGCGACGCCCTGCGCCTCGACCTGTTCCCGGACCTCGCCGACATGCAGATCGTGCTGGCCCGCTTCCGCAGGGACCTCCTGCCGGACAGTGATCGCTTCGTCCTGCCCGGTCCGGACATCTCCGGTGCGTTGGACGAACCCTCGGAACTGGAGGCCAGCCTGCGCGTCTCGCGCTATTTCGGCAGTTGGGACGCCGCACTCTATCTCGCACGCACCCACTACCGCGCTCCGGCCCTGAACCAGGTAGGGGGGCGGTGGAAGCGTGAATTCCCGCGCCTTAACGTCTACGGGGCCAGTCTTTCGGGCCCGCTGTGGAGCGGAGTGCTCAACCTGGAGGCAGGCCATTACGATTCCGTCAAGGATCGGGACGGCACCGACCCCGCCGTGGAGAACAGCCAGACGCGGCTGCTTGTTGGCTACAGCCGTCAGGTCGCGGAGGACACTACCCTGGGGTTGCAGGCTTACGCCGAGTGGATGCACGACCACGACGCCTACCGACACACCCTTCCGGAAGGGTTTCCGGAGCGCGATCAACTGCGCACGGTGGCGACCCTGCGTTTCACCCAGTTCCATCTCCACCAGACGCTACGCCTGAGTCTCTTCGCATTCTGGGGCGTCAGCAAGGGCGACGGTTACATCATCCCGTCCGTGCGCTACGCCTTCAGCGACCCCCTCTGGGGGGAGCTGGGCGCCAACCTGTTCGTGGGCGATCGCAGCGGACAGTTCGGTGGTCTCCGAGACAACGACAATATCTACGCGACGCTGCGTTATGCCTTTTGAACCAAAGGAGGAGAGGCCAGCGATGTCCGGAATCACCATCATGTCCAAGCAGCCCGCGGGAGGGCGCTGCTCCCTGTATATGCGCTACGCCGAGACCCTGCGCCAGAAGCTGGGCCTCGAGGTCGAGGTGCGCTACTGCGACGGCAGTGCCGAGGTCCCGCCGCCGGCAATGTTAATCGACGGCGCGGTGATAGACCCTTCGGACGGAGTCATCCTGTCCCCGGAGGACATCGCCGAGAGCTTCCGGGAGCGGCTTCCGGAGCCCGAGATCGCCGAGCTTGGCTGGCAGCTGGAGGAGACCCAAGAGCGGTGGATGGAGGAGTGGAGCGGTGACTGAGCGGCGAACGGCTGACCGTGTACGGTTCCGGCTGCGTCGGGATAGGAGAGTCCGCTGCGCCGGATAAGCAATAAGAACCTCATTACCATGCTCGGCCTGATCGTTTTGGTTGCGTTTCTGGCTTGGCGATTCGTGCGGCCCATGAACATATTCGTGGTCTCCGAGGCGTTCGAACGCCCCGTCGACTCCACCGAGATCCCGGCCGGGCTCAAAGGGCTTGGCGCCGAAGAGTGCGGGGAATGCCACAAAGAGGAGTATCGGGAATGGTCCAGCTCCATCCACAGCCAGGCATGGACCGACCCC
>JAUXGQ010000060.1 GCA_030621975.1 Gammaproteobacteria bacterium
GCGGAATTTCCTGGCGGATGTAACGACGCGGTGCCGTCTGTCGTACCTGATGATCTGCCATTGCTTGTTGGCCTTTCTACCCTCTTCCTTCAAACGGCTGGCAAGGGAGAATTCCTCTGCGGCATACAGGGCCTCATCGAATCCGCCGACCTTCTGAAAAGCCGCTCTGTCGCAGTACAGAAAGGGGCCAACGGTAACGTTCTTGATCGCCAGGGCCATGTTGACCAAATACTTGAAAACGAACCGCCCCAACCAGTCCGAGTCCGGCTCCGCCCAGGCACCCCCGCCGATCACCTGCCCGCTTGCAAGGCTGGCCGCCACCTTGTCCAGAATGTCCCCCTCGATGATGGTATCCGCATCCAGAAAGACCAGACATTCGCCGGACGCGGCCCTGGCCCCCGCATTGCGGGCGCGGGCGATCTGGTTTACGGGCTCGTAGACAACGGTTGCCCCGAACGATCTGGCGATCTCGGCCGTTGCGTCCGTGGAGTTGTTGTCCACTACGATGGTTTCGACATCTGTGCCGTAACTGAGAGACGCCTTGAACAAGGACCCCAGGGTCTTGGCGATGTATGCGGCCTCGTTGAACGCCGGGATTACGATCGAGATAGATGGTTTTTCCGCCCGGTGGAGACGGACAGGATCCAGTGTTGAGGTCCCCGAATGGTTCCCCAACGTCAGGATGTAATTTAATATGTTGTGAGCGCGCGCGACCACGATTCAGTCCTTGCCTGGGAAAGTGAGAGCAAGACAGGATAATCCGCTAATAATCGCGCATTAACCGGCAGACGTTGTGGTTTGCTCTCGGCACTTTCGAGCTACTAATCCGCTGGTATGCATAGCGGCAAGCGCGGCGATGTCTTGACGAGAAATAGATTCTGGAGAGTGTCCGTCCATAAACATCAATATTTCTCTCGCAAAGGCGCAAAGACGCCAAGAACGAAATATAATTTGCGTTACGACAATGGGTTATAACTTTGCGATCTTTGCGTCTTGGCGAGAGTCATTCTTTCTGGATGGACACTAACTAGTCAGAAAGCCTCCCGCATGGGATCTCGTTTGGGTTAGAATTAGGCAAATGGCTGCTCAAACTCGATAATCATGAGATATAAAATCGTTGCCTTTCATACGATGACGAGAGGCTCGGGAAAGCCCGCGTACGTCATCAATTGTGCAAAAGCATTAGCGACCAGCAACGCCAACGTCCTCGTGTTGGATGGGCTGATGTACGAGCAGGGTGCAATTTCCCTCCAAATATTCGAGATCCTGGGTTCTACGGTCGTTAGCGAAGACGGGAAAAACCTGTACGACCTGGTTCGAGATTATGAAACCCTCTGCGCGGAACTGGGTTCTCCGCCCGTGGAGTCTGATCAGGGCGTCTCAGGGCGGCTGAGATTCCCTGCAACAAGCCGCTATAAAGGCCATATCTATCCGGACGTGTGTGCCCGTACGATCCCGCTTTCCGGGGGGCTCTCAATCAGTTACCTGCCCGGTAATAACGGGCAGGTGGTTGATGTCAGGGAGCGTATCGATTTTCAGGAGCTGTATGAGAGCCGGGCAGGAGACCAGTTTTTCGACTACATCAAAGGGGCCTTGTCGGAGCAATTCGATATCGTCTTGGTGAATGCCCCTACGGGGCACCAGGAGATTTCAGGCATCCTCTGTGGTCATATGGCTGACCTTATCCTGGCCATAGATGTGGACAGCCCGGCCGTGGAGCCCCGCGCCTCCTTTGAGGCCTGCACACAACTCGCGGAGAGCATCCGCGATGACCGTGGGCGCGATATCAAGGTCAAGTCGGTAAAAGGGCACCGTCTTGAGGAAATCGTCCAGATGATCGTGCAGGACTAGCCCTGTCCCCATACCTCTGCATCAGCACGTCCCTTGAGGCTGCTCAAAAATGCAACCACGGATGGACACGGATTTTCAGTGGAAAGCGAGCGCGGACGAACAATTCGCCGCGCCAACCCTCAACGGGAAGGCAAGCGTAATTGAAGTTTTATCCGTGTTGATCCGTGTCCATCCGTGGTTAAGATATTTTGGAGGGATCGCGGATCATATCTGCACCAGGTAATAGGCGGCCAGAACCGTCCCGACCGCGGATATACCGTATCCGGCAACGGCTATTGCGGTATCGGCCCGAAGTCCAAGTCCGTGCAGTGCGGTGCGCAGGCGGTGCGCCGCGAACCACAAGGATAGAGATATAACCACGAACAGGGCGAGCTTCCCCAGCCAGTTAGCCGCGAAGGCTTGTATATTTTCATAGTCCAAGGCAGCGGGGGGATCGCCGTAAGCGGCCATCAGCGTGACATAGACCAGAACTGGCGTAACGAAGGCCGTGAGCGTGCCGCCCGCGGCAAACAGGCCCCAAACCAGAGGTTTATTCGATTTTGCCATCGTTAGAATACCCCCGCGACGAATAAGACTACCAGCGAAAACCCGATCCAGACAACGTAATGTGCGCCTACGATGTACTTGCCTGGCAGAAATTCCTCCCCTCTTTGAATCGGCATGGCCTTGTGGGTCACGTTAAACCAGGATATGGCATGGTAGAGCACCAGGGGAAACGCCACCCAGTGGAAGGCCAGGGACAAGGGGCCCGTCAGCGCTTCCAGGAAGGCCCCATAGGCCTCCGGACCTTCTGACAGTGCCTTGACGCCCCACAACAGCAGGATCCCGTAGATGCCCACGAAGAGGCTGGTAAGCTCCTGGATCATGTGAACGAGATCGCGCTTTTTCTTCAGATACCAGGTGGTAGTGGAGATTCTTCTGACGTAGGGTCTGCGGCTCATGATTTCTTCCCCCCCATACCCAGGTGCTCCAGGTACCAGTCGACGGTGCTGGTGATCTTCATCTGTTGCAAGGCGCTCGCCGGATCCACGTGTTTGGGGCAGACCAGGGAACAGGCATCGGCAAAGGCACAATCCCAGACCCCTTCGTGGCTTGCGGTCTCCTCTTCACGTTGTGCCCGACCCTGATCACGTGAATCCTGGTTGTATCTGTGGGCCATGGTCAGGGCCGCCGGACCGATGAACTCCGGAATCAGCGCGTACTGGGGGCAGGCCGCATAGCAGCAAAGGCAATTGATGCAAAGGGTGTATTGCTTGTATTTATTGAGTTCCGCCGGGGTCTGGCGGTATTCACCTTCGCTGAGCGGCTTCTCCTCCTTGCGGATGAGGTAGGGCTTCACCCTGCGCAGCTTGTTCATGAAGTCGTCCAGTACGGATACGAGATCCCGCTCGATGGGGAAGTTCGCCAGCGGCTCGATGCGCACCGTCTTGTTCACGTAATCCCGTACGAAGGCCTTGCACGCCAGCTTCGGTTCACCGTCGATCATCATGCCGCAGCTGCCGCAGACCGCCATGTGGCACGACCAGCGGTAACTGAGCGTACTGTCGATGTGGTCTTTTACGTAATTGATGGCGTCCAGCACCACCCACTCCTCCTGGCAGGGGACGGAGTAGGTCTGAAAACGGGGTTCCTGGTCCTGTTCCGGGTCGTAGCGCAGGATCTCCAGTTCTAGCTGTAGGTCGCTCATTTGCCGCCTCCCGAATAATCGCGCACACCTGGCTGTGACTTGGTGATGATCACGTCCAGATACTCGATGCGAGGGGTCTCTTCGCCCTGATGATACGCCAGCGTGTGTTTCAGGAAGTTCTCATCGTCGCGGTCTACGAAGTCCAACCGCTGATGGGAGCCGCGCGACTCTTTGCGTGCCAGGGCGCCCTCGGCTACTGTCTGGGCCAGGTCGAGCATGTTCCTCAGTTCCAGCGCCTGAAACAGATCGGTGTTGTAGACGTTGCTCTTGTCGTGAAGTTCAATGCCGGCGTAACGCTTTCGGAGTTGCGAGATGGTGGCGCAGGATTCTTTGAGCGTTTGCTCCGTACGGTAGATGCCCGCTCCCTTCTCCAGACTGTCCATCATCTCTTTCCGCAACCCGGAAATGGTTTCGCCCCCGCCGCTCTTGTCGAACAATTCGGTTATCCGTTTCTGGGCCTGTTCCGCCTGCTCGGAGACAGCGGACTCGTTTGTCTTATTGCCGCCGCCCGCGAACTCCATTGCATTCTGTGCAGCCTTTTTGCCGAACACCAGGAGCTCAGTCAGGGAATTGGACCCCAGGCGATTGGCGCCGTTGAGGCTGCCGCAGGCACACTCACCGACCGCATACAAGCCCGGCATGGGGGTTTCGGCTTCGATATTGGTGTGTATCCCCCCCATGCAGTAATGGACCACGGGTCGAATGGGTACCTGCTCGGTCACCGGGTCTACGCCGGAGTAGGAAATGGAGAGATCGCGCACCAGGGGCAGTCTCTCGTCGATGTGCTTTTCTCCCAGATGGGTCATGTCCAGGTAGACGCAGTCGCCAAATTTGGTTGGAATGGTGTTGCCCTTCTGTTGCTCATGCCAGAACGCCTGGCTCAGGCGGTCGCGGGGCCCCAGTTCCATGGTCTTCAGGACCGGCTTGCCCAGCGGCGTTTCCGGACCCATGCCGTAGTCCTGGAGATAGCGATATCCGTCTTTATTACGCAGAACGCCCCCTTCTCCCCGGCAGCCCTCGGTCAGGAGAATGCCCGTGCTCGGCAGACCGGTGGGGTGATACTGGACGAATTCCATGTCCTTCAGGGGTATGCCGGCGCGGTAGGCCATTGCCGATCCATCGCCTGTCTTGACGGCACCATTGGTGGTAAACGGGAAGATGCGTCCGGCGCCCCCGGTCGCAACGATGACCGATTTGGCCTGGAACTGGAAAATCCGCCCGCTGCTCATCTCGATCGCGACAACCCCCTGGCAGCGTCCGTCCACCACCAGCAGATCGGTGGTAAAGTACTCGTCAAACCTCTCGATGCTGGGGTATTTCAGGGTGGTCTGAAATAAGGTGTGCAAGATGTGGAAGCCGCTCTTGTCCGCGGCGAACCAGGTACGCTTGATCTTCATACCCCCAAACGGCCGTACGCCGACAGAACCATCGGGTTCGCGGCTCCAGGGGCATCCCCAATGTTCCAGCTGGGTGAGTTCCTTGGCTGCCTCTCGTACAAAGTAGTCGACCACGTCCTGGTCGCACAGCCAGTCCCCGCCGCCAACCGTATCGTTGAAATGCAGTTCCAGGCTGTCGTCCGGTTTGATCACCCCGGCCGCGCCGCCCTCGGCGGCGCAGGTATGGCTGCGCATCGGGTAGACCTTGGAAATCAGTGCAACCTTCAAATCGGGGCGTGCTTCGGCGATAGCAATCGCCGCGCGAAGGCCGGCGCCACCCGCTCCGACGATCGCTACATCGGTTTTTATTGTCTCCAACTTATTCCTCCGCTTCTCCAGTGATTGTTCTTAGCGGCCAATATAGCCGGGCTGCGTTTTTTTCGAGTAGTGTTGCGTAACTGACTACGGTTTTTAGGAAATATTCAAATTTGGCAGGGAATGCTTTTTAAACTTATCATTGAAAGCGAAAGATTTTATTAGCTTCTGATCCGCGAAAAATGTTACATTTTTCGTTAAAGTAAAAAAAGTTTGTAATTTTAACCCGGGGTTTGGGGCGCTTGGAAGAATAGCATAAGCATGCCAGCGATGCAGTACCCGCCCTGGCTTAGGAGAGGCGCAGTTCCCCGTGAGGGGGGCAGCGGGAGGGGTGAGTCTTTGTTCGCATTTGTTTATTGCATCGCTTCATGCTTGCTGAAATATCGCCTCGCGTGTTTCGGTGTCCCAGCCGAAACTGGACCCCCGAATCCTAGCGGGCGCGCTCAATCAACAAGCCGTTTCAACGCGGCGATAAATATTAGAAGACGAACAATAACAGCAACTCCGGGACATCTTCATGCAGAAAATTAGCTCCGTACAGCTTACCGAATCCAGCTTGGTGTATGACGACGCTGAGAGCGCGACATCCCCCGAAATTCCGGAATATCTGCAAAAGACCTATTGGTGGGCCTACCTGCACCCGCGAAGCGTGCGGTTTTTCGAACATCAGTGGGCCGTCAACCTCATTCTCTGGGGCAACTTTGCCCGTTTGCGGGACGCCGCTTTGAACGAAATGGGGCGGGTGCTCACCGGGCGTACCCTGCAGGTGGCTTGTGTGTACGGCGATTTCACTCCGAAGCTTGCCGAGCGGCTGGCCCCGGCTGCGCGTTTAGACGTCATTGACGTGGCACCCATCCAGTTGGATAACCTCCGGCGTAAGATCAACGCTAACCCCAAGGTGTTTTTGGCGCACCAGAATGCCGCTGCGCTCTCTTACGACGATCAGGCCTTCGATCAGGTCGTGGTGTTTTTTCTGCTGCATGAATTGCCCTCGGAGGTGCGGGCGAAGACCCTGCGAGAGGTCTTGCGGGTCGTCAAGCCCGGCGGAAAAGTGGTTTTCGTGGACTATCACCGACCGGTTTGGATGCACCCTCATCGCTACCTGATGATGCCTATCCTGAAGACCCTTGAGCCCTTCGCCATGGATCTGTGGGACAGGGAAATTACGGATTGGGTGCCCGACGAGCACCGGCCCGGGCAGGTCCGTAAATCCACCTATTTCGGAGGCTTGTACCAAAAGGTGGTCATGGTCCGCTAGCCGGCCAGATGACCAGGCAAACCATCCCCACCAGAATCGCAAACGAGATGAACGGGTGGGCGGTGAGCCAGAGACCCGTCTGCAGTGCCCGGCGCGTCAGTTCTACCAACCGGCGCCAGGGTGGTGGCGGCGGAGCTGGCTGTTCCCAGTCGAAGCGTTTGAGCTTTTCGAGAAAACCCTGGCGCACGCACCCCTCCAGGCTGAAGACATGGATCTTGCGGGTCCATTGTCTGGCGAGACGCAGATCCCTGGAGATTTCATCCCAGCTCAGTGGTGGTTGCTGTGAGAAATCCCCCAAGTCGACGCCGCCTCCCGTGAGGCCAATGCCCACGGCATCCGCGTCGCGGGCATAGCTGGCTAACACGGCGGCCCCAAAGGGTCTGAAAAAGCTCGTATAGAGCATGAGCACACTCAGGTTCGCGGGAACGTCCGTAACGCCCAGAATGCGTCTCAGCAGTGTGGAGCCCACCCTGAGTTCGTCCACGACGAAAGGAAACTCATAGCTCTCCACGGTGTAGCCGTCGCTTTGCATTCGGGTTACCAAGGCATAGTAAGCCGTGCGTGCGTCGTATAGACGCCTGCGGCTGCAGCCTCTTTGCAACAGGGTGCGCGCAAGACTTAATTTGCGGGTCAGTAGTTGATGTATCTCGGCGATGTCCGGTTCGATGTCGACGCCGATGGCCGTCCACTGCAAGCCCTGCTCGGCCGTCCAGGCACAGAACGCCCCATAGCGGTTGACGGCCAAAGGCGCATTGCACATGTTGTACCAGTACCCTTGGTCTTTGGGGAGCAACTGCCAGGCGACGACCGGGATCCCGGACTCATTCAGGCGTCGCACCACCCTGGACCGTTGTATGCTGAAATCCAGTATTCCGAGGGCAAGTCGTGCGCGCAGTTCGCGCAAGTGCGCTATCACGGAAGGGTCAGCGAACAGTGTTTCCAGTTCCTCGCCTTCCAATTCGCAAAAAAAGGTCAATTCGACCGGTGGCATTGGTCCTGTCGCCTGGGCGAAAAAGGGGCCCCCGCCCAACCCGGCGCGGTAGATCTTTCAATCATACAGTCCTTAGGGCTCGCGTAGAAATTAATTCACATTTTGGGGCGTCGAGATGCCCGTCCAGCAAGGCGAGAGGAGTGCGAATAGCTAGCCTATTTAAGCGACGAACAACGCAGCTGGGCGGGATA
>JAUXGQ010000367.1 GCA_030621975.1 Gammaproteobacteria bacterium
GAGCGGCTTCGGGCTGGTGGTGGGTGCAGTCGGCATGGTCCTGGTTGCCAGCATGCTGTTGCGCCGATGGGCGCGCCGCCGTCGAGACGCAACGGGCCAACGGCTGGCCATCGGCCGCTATGCGGTTGTGATGCTGATCGGGCTTCCGTTGTTGGCGTTTTATGTTGCCGGCAAGCCGCTTGCCTGGGAACTGCCCGAGCTCAGGGGCTTCAATTTCCAGGGTGGGATTGCGGTGATCCCCGAGTTGGCGGCTCTATTGCTGGCCTTGTCTATTTATACCGCGGCCTTTATCGCCGAGATCGTGCGCTCCGGGATACTGGCGGTTCCCAAGGGACAGACCGAGGCGGCCTACGCGCTGGGGCTGCGGCCGGGGCAGACCCTCAGACTGGTGATCATTCCCCAGGCCCTGCGGGTGATCATCCCGCCGCTCACCAGCCAGTATCTGAACCTGTTGAAGAACTCCTCCCTGGCCACGGCTATTGGCTATCCGGATCTGGTTTCGGTGTTCGCCGGGACTACCCTCAATCAGACCGGCCAGGCAGTAGAGGTGATCGCCATGACCATGGCTGTCTACCTGTTCCTCAGCCTGCTGATCTCCCTGATCATGAACTGGTACAACAAACGCATCGCCCTGGTGGAACGTTGATGACACAACCATCCCAGCGTTCGTTGGTTGTAAAGCCGCCCCGGGCGTCTGTCGGGGTGATCGGTTGGCTGCGGCAGAATCTTTTTTCTTCTGCGCTGAATACCGTTTTTACCCTGCTGGCCGGTTATTTTCTCTACGTCAGCATTCCGCCATTGATTCAGTGGGCTTTGCTCGACGCGGACTGGATCGGTGACAGTCGCAACGATTGCACGGGCGAGGGCGCCTGCTGGGTCTTTATCGCCACGCGTTTCAAGCAGTTCATGTACGGGTTTTACCCGGACACCGAGCAGTGGCGGGTGAATGCCGCATTCCTGGTGCTGGCCTGCCTGACGGCACCGCTGTTCGTCGAGCGTTTTCGTTACAAGATGTCCCTGGGCCTGGCGATCATATGCGGGTATCCGTTTCTGGGATACATCCTCTTCTACGGTGGTTTTCTCGGTCTCCCAGAGGTGGAGACCTATCTCTGGGGCGGACTGATGCTGACGCTGGTGCTGGCCGGCATCGGCATCGTCCTGGCGCTGCCCTTTGGCGTGCTGCTGGCGCTTGGCCGACGTTCCAAGATGCCGGTGGTAAGGGCTGCCTCGGTCACCTATATCGAGATCTGGCGCGGCGTGCCGCTTATCACCGTGCTTTTCATGTCCTCGGTGATGCTGCCTTTGTTCTTCCCCGAAGGGGTTACCCTTGACAAGCTGCTGCGGGCATTGATAGGCATCGTGCTGTTTCAGTCCGCCTATATGGCGGAGGTGGTGCGCGGTGGTTTGCAGGCGATTCCCCGGGGACAATACGAGGCGGCGGAGGCGCTGGGACTGAGTTACTGGAAGAACATGACGCTGGTGATCCTGCCACAGGCCCTCAAGATCGTCATACCCGGCATAGTGAATACCTTCATCGCGCTCTTCAAGGACACTACGCTGGTGCTCATCATCGGGCTTTTCGATCTTCTCGGCATCGTCCAACAGGCCTTCGCCGATCCTGACTGGCTGGGATTCTCGGTGGAAGGCTATGTCTTCAGCGGACTGGTCTTCTGGCTGTTCTGCTACGGCATGTCCCGCTACAGTCAGACATTGGAGCGCCGGCTGCATACGGGCCATGCGCCGTAGCCCGGACATCTCACCAGGAGGCCAGGAAACCCGATGTACAGTGAAAAGACACCGCATGATGCATCGGTCGTGACCGACGAGACCATGATCGAGATGCGCGACGTGCATAAGTGGTTCGGACAGTTCCACGTGCTCAAGGGTATCGACCTGACCGTTTACAAGGGCGAGCGCATCGTCATCTGTGGGCCTTCCGGTTCAGGAAAATCCACGCTGATTCGATGCATCAATCATCTCGAGACCCACCAGCGGGGTCAGATCATCATCGACGGAACCGAGCTCAGCGAAGACCTCAAGGATATCGAGCGGGTTCGCAGCGAGGTGGGCATGGTGTTTCAGCACTTCAACCTGTTTCCGCATCTGACCGTGCTGGAGAATCTTAGCCTGGCGCCCGTCTGGGTCCGCGGAATGCCGCGCCGGGACGCGGAAAAAGTGGCCAGGGAGTATCTCGAGCGGGTGCGGATACCGGAGCAGGCCGACAAATATCCGGGTCAGCTTTCGGGCGGCCAGCAGCAACGGGTGGCCATCGCGCGCAGTTTGTGCATGGGCCCCCGGATCATGCTCTTCGATGAACCAACCTCGGCGTTGGATCCGGAGATGATCAAGGAGGTGCTCGATGTAATGGTCGAGCTCGCCGAGGAGGGCATGACCATGCTCTGCATCACCCACGAGATGGGCTTTGCCCGCACCGTGGCCAATCGGGTGATCTTCATGGACGAGGGGGAGATCGTCGAAGAAAATGCTCCCTCAGAGTTCTTCGACAATCCGCGCCACGAGCGCACCAAGCTGTTTCTAAGTCAGATACTTTAGCCCTGCTCAGGCCAGGGTCAGGAAGCTGTGCTACTTGTTGAGTCCTTGGCCGGTAAATTCCTGCATAACCTGGGCTTCGAGCCGGCGGCCTTTCCATAGCTTGCCGTTCACCATCTTCGCCAACGCATTGGCCCCGGCATGACTGGTATCCATGGAAACGATGACCGTGCCCAATTCCGGATTGCCTTCGTTGGTAAACGTGAGTTCCTCGACTGGCACGCCGGCTTCTTTCAGTGCTTCCATCACCTCCTGTTCGGAAACATCACCGGGAAGATTTCTGATCACTACGTTCATGGCATTCTCCTTTTTCGATCTGTTTTCTTGGTTGAGATGGACCTGGTACTGCTTCTCACAAATACTTGCTTGTGTCAGGCAATAATAGACTGTGGAGGGTATCAAACAATAGCGCATGATTCTTCTGGTAACGCCACGGTTGAGTTGTGTCGGCTTGCTTAACATTAATAAATAACATGAAAAAGATGCTTTACTAGATTGATTCAAAAAGGTTATAAGCTCTTCATCGGCCATGCGTGATCTGCGCCTACGCCGCAGCAAAGAGGTCTTAGTGGTACGTTGTGATGTCGGACAACCACAGCCTGTAGGAGCCGGCTTGCCGGCGAACAGGATCGCAACAGGGTGCGCGTTCGCCCGCAAGCGGGCTCCTACGGACAAAAGAGCCTTCGCGTTTAATGGGATAGAGCAGACCTGGGCGGCCACCAGCTATTCGACCTGTTGAGAAGACGGAGAACCAACTCGTGTCCATGCGCAAATGGTTGCCCCAGGCAGCCGATCATTATAAGCCGATCCTGTTCGCCATTCTGGCAATAACCCTGGCGGCCGCCTGGCGCGCCGGGGGTCTGAGGATCACGATCACCTCGGAGAGCATGATGGTCGCGGACGCCCCCGCGCAGGCCTTTTACGCGCTCACGCGCGAGACCTTTGGCTCGGACGAGGTCACGCTGCTCATCCTGCAGGACCAGGTGACCCTGCTGCCGCTTTCGGTCGTGGTGCTGGTGTTGGCCTTGACCATCGCGATGAAGCGCCCCCGATACGCCCCCAAGTCGGAGGCCAAGCGGTCTTAGGAA
>JAUXGQ010000086.1 GCA_030621975.1 Gammaproteobacteria bacterium
GCCAGCCCCATGCCGAAGACAATGCCGCGAAACGCCATGGATACCGGATTGACCAGTTCCCAGACGATCGAGCCCGTGATCAGCGGCAGAACCAGGGTCAGCCCCAACATCCAGTAACGGGTGGAGCGCGAGATCCGTGATGCCCCACTGAATCCCGACTTCCTGCGCAGCCATTCTGCTGCGTCGCTGATGACATTGACGGGACAAACCCAGGAACAGTACACCCGCCCACCGACCAGAAAATAAAGGGCCAGTATGATCAGGACGCCGATGATGGCGTTGACTTCCGGTATCACACCGGCCAGGGCCGCCTGCAGCAGGACATGGGGATCGGTCAACGGCAGCACGTCCAGGGTCATGCTGTAGGCCAGGTTGCCCTTGGCGACCCACACCCCCAGCAAGGGGCCGAGCAGGAACAGGCCGAGGATAGACAACTGACTCAGGCGCCTGAGTATCAGCCACTTGTGCGCACTCATCCAGCCTCTGGCCGCAACGGCTTCCGCGCCTGCCCTGTCCGGTCTGTTTGCCATCAGTCCCCCCTGAGTCCCTTATTCAAGGTTTCCAGGGGATTGGAAGAAAATGGCGTTTCTTCCTTCGCATCTTCGAGGATCAAACCCCTGCCCTGGAGATCGTACCTGACCCCTTCGGGAAGGTTGTACTGGTGAGGAAGGTCTGGCGTAACCAGGGCCCCCCCCGCCTTTTCCTTCTCGTCCCAGCCAAGCCGGTAGTGACGACCCAACTCGCCCTTGGCGAGGTGCATCGGAAAGACCTTGACCGCCGCCTCTTCCAGGATACAGGCCCTCTCACACAGACCGCAGCCCGTACAGGCACTGGAATGCACCACCGGAATGAACAGGGCGTGCTTTCCGGAACGCTTGTTGTGCTGATACTCCAGGGAGATCGCCTTGCCGCGCAGGGGACAGACGTTGAAACAGACCTCACAACGCAGCCCGAGAAAGGCGATACAGGTCTCCTGGTCCACCAGCACCGCGAGGCCCATGCGGGATTCATTGATATCGGTGAGACTGTGGTCCAACGCGTTGGTCGGGCAGGCCAGCACACAGGGGATGTCTTCACACATCTCGCAGGGGCCGGTCCGGGCCGTGAAATAAGGCGTACCCGCGGGTACCTCGTCGCCCGGCTTGCCCAGCTCCAAAATGTCGAAGGGACAATCGTGCACACACAGTCCACAGCGAATGCAGGTACCGAGAAAATCCTCTTCCGGCAAGGCGCCCGGAGGCCGGATGGCGGCGGCCGGCAGCGAGGATGCCTTTTGGGAATAGAGTCCCAGACCGGCGCCCATGAGCCCCACGCCGCAGGCCGTCTTGAGCAGGTTGCCCAGGAACTGACGCCGGTTGACGGCCTTGATCCTGTCATCTTTTATGCCGGAATCAGGCATCTATTAAAACCAACCAAATCTTACCGTTAAGTCGCTTGATTACCGGCCCGGCCGAAGCCGGGCCATGTACCTTAGCCTCAGGCCTTTCTCACCTTCACCGCGCACTTCTTGTAGTCCGTTTCCTTGGACAGCGGATCGGTGGCGTCCAGGGTCAGTTTATTGACCAGGCGGCTCGCATCGAACCAGGGGATGAATATCAGCCCCTCGGGCATGCGATTGCGGCCTCGGGTTTCCACCCGCGCCACCAGTTCCCCGCGGCGGGTCTGCAGCCTGGCCATCTGGCCGCTGCGCAGCCTGCGCTTCTTGGCATCCTTCTTGTGCATGAACACCACCGCATCGGGGACCGCCCGATGGAGCTCGGGCACGCGCTGGGTCATGGAGCCCGAATGCCAGTGTTCGAGCACGCGTCCGGTGCACAGCCACAGATCGTATTCCTTGTCCGGACTCTCCGCCGGCGGCTCGTAGGGTGCAAAGATGATGTTGGCCCGACCCTCGTTGCCTTTTTTTCCGTAGAAGAACACCTCACCCTTGGCCACCTTCGGGTTGGTCTTCTTGACATAAGGGTCATAGCCCTCGCGGAAGCGCCACAGGGTCTCCTTGCCATCGACCACCGGCCAGCGCAGTCCGCGCGTCTTATGGTAGGCGTCGAAGTCCGCCAGATCGTGGGCATGACCACGGCCAAAGCTGGCGTATTCTTCGAACAGCCCCTTCTGCACGTAGTAGCCGAAGTGGTCCATCTCGTCGTTTTCGTAGGCGTTGCCGTCGCTGTCGGTGACGGTCTGTTTGGGGAACTTGTTGACCACCCCGTTCTCGAACAGGATCTCGTACACCGTCTTGCCCCGGTATTCGGGCTTCTTGGCCAGCAGTTCCTCGGGCCAGACCTCCTCGACCTTGAAGCGTTTGGAGAACTCCATGGTCTGCCACAGGTCCGACGTCGACTCACCCGGCGCCTTGACCTGCTGGCGCCAGAACTGGGTGCGCCGTTCCGCATTGCCATAGGCCCCTTCTTTCTCGGCCCACATGGCGGTGGGCAGGATCAGATCGGCCGCCATCGCGGAGACCGTCGGGTAGGGGTCGGAGACGGCGATGAAGTTGCGGGGGTCACGCCAGCCCGGGAAAGGCTCTTCATTGGTGTTGGCCGCCGCCTGCATGTTGTTGTTGCACTGCTGCCAGTAACAGTTCATCTTGGCATCCTTGAGCATGCGCATCATCAGCACCGCATGGTAGCCCGGCTTGGGATTGATGGTCCCCTCCGGCAGTTGCCAGATCTTCTCGGAAAAATCCCGGTGCGCCTTCTTCTTCACCACCAGGTCGGCCGGCAGGCGATGGGAAAAGGTGCCCACCTCACGGGCGGTGCCGCAGGCCGAGGGCTGGCCGGTGAGCGAAAAGGGGCTGTTGCCCGGCTCGGAGATCTTGCCCATCAGCAGATGCACGTTGTAGCACAGGCCGTTGACCCATACGCCGCGCGTGTGCTGGTTGAAGCCCATGGTCCAGAAAGACGAGACCTTCTTGTTCGGGTCGGCGTAGACCTTGGCCAGCTTCTCGAGCTTGGCCTTGGGCACACCGGACATCTTGCTCGCCTTCTCCAGGGTATAGGGGGCCACGGATTTGGCGTATTCCTCGAAGCTGATCTTGGTTAACTTGCCTTTGCCCGCGTTCTTGGCGGCCTTCTCCCGGGGATCTTCCGGCCGCAGCCCGTACCCGATGTCCGTGGCCGTCTTGGTGAACTGCACGTGCTTTTCGACAAAATCCTTGTTATAGGCCTTGTTCTGGATGATGTAGTTGGCGATGTAGTTAAGAATCGCCAGGTCCGTTTGGGGCGTGAACACCATCCCGTTATCGGCCAGCTCGAAACAACGGTGTTCGTAGGTGGACAGGACGTGGACTTCGCAACCCGGCTTGGTGAGACGGGTATCGGTGAGTCGCGACCACAGGATTGGATGCATCTCCGCCATGTTGGCGCCCCAGAGCACGAAGGCATCCGCGTGCTCCAGATCGTCATAGCATCCCATGGGCTCGTCGATGCCGAAGGCGCGCATGAAGGCACCCACCGCCGAGGCCATGCAGTGGCGGGCGTTGGGATCCAGGTTATTGGAGCGCAACCCCGCTTTTATGAACTTGGAGGCCGCATAGCCCTCCCACACCGTCCACTGGCCGGAACCGAACATGCCCACTCCCGAGGGTCCCTTTTCCTTGAGGGCCGCTTTCCATTTCTCGGCCATGACATCGAAGGCCTCATCCCAGGACACCTCCTCGAAATCGCCATTCTTGTCATATTTGCCGTTTTTCTTGCGCAGCAGGGGCTTGGTCAAGCGGTCCTTGCCGTACATGATCTTGGTCAGAAAATAGCCTTTGATACAGTTGAGGCCTCTGTTGACCGGGGCATCCGGATCGCCCTGGTTGGCCACCATTTTTCCGTCCTTGACACCCGCCAGAACGCTGCATCCGGTACCGCAGAAGCGGCAGGGTATCTTGTCCCAACGAATACCGGCGTCGCCGGCTTCGCTTGCCGCCAGCACCTTGGCTGCCGGAAGCGTAACACCCGCCGTTGCTGCCGCCGCCGCGACCGCCTGGGTCTTGATAAATTCTCGTCTACTTAGTTTCACTGATAACCTCCTCATCCATATCTTCATCGCCACCGTAGTGATAAATCATCACCGCGTTGATAACGCCATCTACATCATTGAACCTCGCTACGGTGTCGGACATGGTGCTGTCACCCGTATCCTCCACCGTAACAATCAGTTTTCCTTCCTCCGACCCGCCGTGCACCTCAACCCCTGGCAGGCGCTCCAGATTCGTTTGCACCGCAGCCAGGTTTTCGGGCCTGGCGCGCACCACCACGCTACAGATGTTCATATTGCCGACAGATCTCCCACCGTCTGAGCCGGTTTCGGTTCCGGACCCGTTTCGGCCGGGCCGATAACGATCGAGCCGACCGGACATACCGATACGCATGCGCCGCAGCCGTTGCACTCCTCGGTATCGAGTAATGGCCGGGCGATGCCGCCCACTTCCAATCTGAAACGGATGGCTCGTTCCCCACAGGCCTCGCCGCAGGACCGGCATACCGTTCCATGCAGGGAAAGACAGGACTCGCCGATAGCGACCGCAAGCCGCCAGGGCAACTGCTCGGGATCGTCCGCGAATCTCAAGGCCCCGTATTCACAGGCCTTGGCGCAGTCCCCGCAGAAGGTGCAGCCGCCCGCCGAAAAATCCACCTGTGGATATCCGCCGCTTCCCCTTCGCAGGATTTTCTCGGGACAGGCACTGATGCAGTCATCGCAGCGCTCGCAGGCCTCGATGAACCGGCCCTCGGACAGCGCCCACGGCGGGCGCAGCGTAACCGCTTTGCCCCGCAGCTCGCCGTGCAGAAACTGCCTGCGGGATATCTCTGGACGGATGTCTGTGTACAAGTGTCGGTAAACTCGTGGGGCGGGTGCATGTAATTTCTACCATGCCTGGAAAAACAAGTACTTGATTTGCGTCAACTAGACGTTCATCAGTAAAAAATCAACTTCTGATTTCGCGACGGCCGTTCCTGTCGATACGGTTTTTTTGAAAGTGGTTTCCGTGGGTTCAGTGGCTATTTTTCCGCAGTAGGACATCCTAAGTCCGACAGGCTCCCAGCGACGTGGATACCCCCTTTTGCAATTCAGGTGGGTTTCTCTTAACATCCCAACGACGAAACTCACTGTGTATTTTCTCGGTCGGAGATTAAGTCGGATCACGAGCCTGCCAGGCCGCGTTTTTGTGTGATATCCGGCGGTATATCGCCCCGGGGCGATATATGAAACCAGTTAAAAATCAAGAATCAAAGAATAGAATAGGAGGTGGAGTATGGGCCGCAAAGCAACGGGCACAGGTGCTTCGCGAACAAAAATCCTCATAGTCCTGGCGCTGGTGTTTGTCGCTGGCATCGGATTTGCCGGCGCATTCAACGCGGGGCTGTCCCACACGAACGAAATGGAGTTCTGTACCTCCTGCCACACCATGCAGGTAAACCTCAACGAATTAAAGGAAACTGCCCATTACAAAAACGCCTCGGGGGTGCGGGCGACCTGTTCGGACTGCCATGTTCCGAAACCCTTCGTACCCAAGATGATTGCCAAGGTGATGGCCGCCAAGGATGTGTGGCACGAGATGCTCGGCACCATCGATACCCCGGAAAAATACGAAAACCTCCGTTGGGACATGGCCAGTCGGGTATGGGCCAAGATGCGGGCCAGCGACTCCCGCGAATGCCGTTCCTGCCATAATTACGACAACATGGACCTCAGCGAACAGGACCGCAGCGCCCGCAAGCGTCACGCCGCGGCCGTGGACGAGGGGAAAACCTGTATAGACTGTCACAAGGGGGTCGCCCACGAAGAGCCCGATGAACCGGACGAGGACGAGGAAGCCGAGGGCTAGGGGCAGCAGAGATCGAATGACTGCCCTCAGCAGTACCCTCACTGAACGGGAAAACCAACAATGAAATACGCCAGGATCTTCGCATTGGGCATCCTCTGCCTCACCCTGATGCCGGTCGTCGCAGTCAGTTCACATAAACAGGAAGAAAAGGATTTAAGGATGGCTGCCAGCATCGGCGACACGGAAACCGTGCAGCACCTCCTGGACGCAGGCGTCAGCGTGGACGTGGCCAACCGCTTTGGCAAAACCGCCCTGATGATGGCTGTGGAGAACAACAACCTGGATACGGTTGCCCTGCTGCTGGCCAGGGGCGCTGAAGTCAACAGGAAAACGGTCGCAAGCTGTACGGCGCTCACCTTTGCCGCGGAGAACGGCGAGACGGCAATCACCGCATTGCTCCTGGAACGGGGTGCCAACCTCCAGGACAAGACCCGGGCCGGATGGGATGCGCTCATGATCGCATCCCGCTACGGTATCGTCGACATGGTTGACCAGTTGCTGTTCAAAGGCGCCAGCGTCAAGGCGGCCGACAACGACGGCAAGACCCCCCTCCTGCAGGCGGCGGAAAATGGACGCGCCAAGGTGGCGGAGATGCTTCTGGAGGCAGGCTCGGATATCGATGCCCAGGACAATCACGGCTCCACCGCCCTGATCCTGGCGGCGGATGGCGGCCACACGGATGTGGTGGCGATTCTGCTCGAAAAGGGCGCGGATATCAATAAGCCGGACAACGACGGCGCCACCGCCCTGATCTGGGCGGTCGGTCAGGGCCGACAAGCCGCCGCGGCGCTGTTACTGAGGCAGGGTGCAGGCATCGACAAGCAGGACCATGACGGGGTGAC
>JAUXGQ010000190.1 GCA_030621975.1 Gammaproteobacteria bacterium
GGGCTCCCCCTTAGCCTCCGGCTAAGGGGTGATTACGGGCGGACACTAGGAGGCTGTCCGAGAATAGTATGCCTACCGCGGAAAAGCTGGATTTGGCCAGATTTCCCCATTATTTTCGTTAAATATGCCCAATATTCGCCTCAAATAATGAAAAAATCTGACTCAAATCAGCTTCCCCTCGCTACGGCCTATATTCTCGGACAGCCTCCTAGTGTCCGCCCGTAATCACCCCTTAGCCGGAGGCTAAGGGGGAGCCCTGTCCGATCCGGGCCGATATCTCACTCTTTGATACTGATTGTCGTTCTCAGCAGCCCGGGGATCTGCTTCACGGAGTCCGCCACCCCCAAAGGACCGTGGCGGGACAGGCGGTCGGCGGAATGGACCCCATAGCTCACTCCCAGCATCCGGGTGCCGGCGTTGATCGCCATCTGCATGTCGTATTCGGTATCGCCGATCATCAGTGTGTCTTCCCGCTCAACCCCCAGCTCAACCATGAGTTGCAGCAGCATCTCCGGGTGCGGTTTGGAGAAAGTCTCGTCGGAGCAGCGGGTAGCACGGAACATAGCGCCCAGACCAGTGTGCTCCAATGCCTGATTCAATCCCCGGCGCCCCTTTCCGGTGGCAACGGCGAGCAGATAACCGTCCGCATCCAGATCCACCAAGGTTTCCCGCACGCCCTCGAACAACCGGGATGGTGTCTTGTTTTCGACCAGAAAGTGATGGCGATAACGCTCCCCGATCCCCCTGTTAAGGGTCTCATCGACCCCGGGGAAAAGGGTGCTCACGGCCTCACTGAGTCCCAGGCCTATGATATTACGGATCCGGTCGTTCTCAGGCATGTCCAGACCCAGATCTCTGACCGCGGCACGCACACAGTCGACGATCCGGGCCTCGGAATCCATCAGCGTGCCATCCCAGTCGAAGACCAGCAGTTTAAACGGATTTTTCATCTCTTCAAGTCACTCAATAACCCTTCCAAGGCAGCATCCAGCGGTGCTTCCACCTGGATAGCCTGGTCCTCGTCGGGCCAGCGAAAGCGCAACACCCGGGCGTGCAGGAACATTCTTTTGAGACCCCGCTCTCGCATACCCCTGTTGGCCTGCTCGTCACCGTATTTGGGATCCCCGAGGATCGGCATGCCCAGATGGGCCGCGTGCACCCGAATCTGATGGGTACGACCGGTAAGCAGTTGCGCCTCGACCAGGGTTGCGTCATCAAACCGTTCCAACCGTCGGAATCGGGTACGGGCCGGCTTACCCTGGGGATCGATGCGGACGATCCGCTCACCGCTGCGCAGGGTATTTTTCCGCAGCGGCGCATCCACCTCCAGGGTTTTTTTGTCCCAACGTCCGGCCAGCAAGGCGAGATAGCGTTTATCTACCCCGTCCGTGCGCAACAGTTCGTGCAATATGCGCAAGGCGCTCCGTTTCCTGCTGATCATAAGACAACCGGAGGTCTCGCGGTCCAGCCGGTGAACCAGCTCAAGATGGTGCTCTTCGGGGCGCAAAATCCGCAACGCCTCGATCACGCCGAAGTTCAAGCCGCTCCCTCCGTGCACCGCCATGCCGGTCGGCTTGTTGATCACGAGAAACCGCGGGGTCTCCAGCAGGATCGCCCCGTCCAACCGGCGCAAAACCCTTTCGCCGGGACGTCCGGGGGCGGCCTTGGGTGCCAGCTGCACCGGCGGAACCCGGACCAGGTCACCGGGTTGCAGCCGGTAGCTGGCCTGGATGCGGCCCCGGTTAACCCGAACCTCGCCGCGCCGCAGGATACGGTAAACGAAACTGCGGGGCACCCCCTTGAGCAGGCCCATCAAATAGTTATCTATTCGCTGACCTCGATAGTCTTCATCTATTCTGATCCGCCGGACCGCATAGAAATTCTTTTGTGTTTCTGGCATTTAGCGTATATTATCAGATTCGCTTATCGATTGATGCAATCGTTTAAGGCTGGTATATTCTTTCACGGTGAATTTTGTGGACGATGGCCATTGGTCCCGCAGGACTGGGCCATCGATCCTGAGGCGACCGGTTGCTGGATAGCGGATTAGGCGTCCGTTATCCCTCAGCCCGGTTCGGCAAATAGAGCGTAAACGCAGAGCCCGGACGGCGCCCGCTCGTGATCCCTTCGATCATAAGCGAATGGTTTATCAATCTTAAGGACCCGGAACCAAACGACGCTGATCCGCCTTTCTGCTGCACGCCCAGCCCAAGCCGGCCGGGAACCGAATCTTAGTACCGTCTGCGGACGGTTGTTTTAAACGACGTAGACACTGCGCGCGCGAGCCAGTTTCAGAACTCCGGCTGAGGAGAACATTGCTTCTCGGCCGTGGACAGGACTCGGTCAAGACCGTGCAACCGACGGCTTTGTCCCGACCTGTTCCGGGCAAGACCGATAGACCAGGCGCTCACTAGACTGACGCGCTGCCTGCCCGTTCTGTCCGAAAAAGCCGGAATACCGGGCCGCTGACCCCAGCTTACGGCCTGATCCCCTCCGGTTTTTTCAGGCTCGGCGCTGCGCCGAGAGACACGACATGAAAAGAATGCTGATTAACGCAACTCAGCCAGAAGAGTTGCGGGTGGCCATCGTGGATGGTCAGAAGCTTTTTAATCTGGATATCGAAACCCCTGGACGGGAACAGAAAAAGTCCAACATCTACAAGGGCAAGATCACCCGGGTCGAGCCCAGTCTGGAAGCCGCGTTCATCGACTATGGCGCCGAGCGCCACGGCTTCCTGCCCCTCAAAGAAACCTCCCGCAGTTACTTTAGCGAGGAAGCCAGCCAGGCCCCCGGACGCACCAGCATCAAAGACGCGCTCAAGGAGGGACAGGAGGTGGTGGTACAGATCGAAAAGGAGGAGCGGGGCAGCAAAGGGGCCGCGCTGACCACCTTCATCTCCCTGGCTGGCCGCTATCTCGTGGCCATGCCCAATAATCCTCGGGCCGGCGGTGTCTCGCGGCGCATCGAAGGCCAGGACCGGGCCGAACTGCGGGAGGCCCTAAGCAAGCTCGAGATCCCGGAGTCCATGGGCCTGATCGTACGCACCGCGGGTGTGGGCAAGAACGTGGAGGAACTGCAATGGGATCTCGACTACCTCAATCAGCTCTGGAGCGCCATCGAGACCTCGGCCCAGGAAAAATCGGCCCCTTTCCTGATCTACCAGGAAAGCAACGTCATCATCCGTTCCATCCGCGACTACCTGCGAGCGGATATCGCTGAGATCATCATCGATCACAAACAGGTCTACGAGGAGGCCTGCGACTTTATTCGTCAGGTGATGCCCCGCTACCTGAAAAAGATTCGCCACTACGATAGCGACATCCCTCTGTTTACCCGTTTTCAGATAGAAACCCAGATAGAAACCGCGTTTCAGCGTCAGATCCGCCTTCCCTCGGGGGGCGCTATCGTCATCGATCATACCGAAGCCCTGACCTCCATCGACATCAATTCCGCCAAGGCGACCAAGGGCGGCGACATCGAGGAAACCGCGCTCAGCACCAATCTGGAAGCCGCCGATGAGGTCGCCCGCCAGCTGCGCCTGCGCGACCTCGGCGGCCTGTTGGTGATCGATTTCATCGATATGTCACCGACCCGCAACCAGCGCGAGGTGGAAACCCGGCTCAAAGAGGCCCTGAAAGAAGACCGGGCGCGGGTGCAGGTCGGACGCATATCGCGCTTCGGGCTGCTGGAGATGTCACGCCAGCGCCTGCGGCCCTCGCTCGGGGAATCCAGTCAGCTGGTCTGTCCCCGCTGCAGCGGCCAGGGCACGGTTCGCAGTGTGGAATCCCTGGCACTTGCCGTGCTGCGCATCATCGAAGAGCAGGCCATGAAGGAGAACACCGGCCGCATCCTTTCGCAGCTGCCGGTGGATGTAGCCACTTACCTCCTCAACGAGAAGCGCCGTACCATCCATGACATCGAGAAGCGCCAGGGGGTGGCGGTTATTCTGGTGCCCAACCCGAACCTGGAAACGCCGAACTACACGGTGGAAAGGATGCGCACCCATGAACTGCCCAAGACATCGGATGGCATCTCCAGCTACCAGATGACCGCTGAGCCCGAGCAAGCGGTCTCCGAGTTCGGCCAGGCGCCGAGGCCCAGAGCGCAGGAACCCGCCGTGCAGCGCATCACGCCGGCGACCCCCGCACCCCAGCCGCTCCCGGCAACCCCGGAGGCACCCGCCGCCCCCCACGGCGGATTCATGCGGCGCTTCTGGAGCAATATGTTCACGCCCAGGACCGCCCCTGCCGCTGAGTCCGGAGAACCGGAACCGGATGATAAGCCGACAGAACAGGCACGGGACACCGGTAGACGAACCGGCGCCGCCAGCGGCCAGGCCCGATCGGGGGGCGGGCGCCGACAGGGCGCGGCGGCCGGCCGCAGCGGCGGCTCCAGGGGCGAGAGCGGCAGACAGCCGGGCAGAGCGCGGCAAAGGGCCGCGGATAACAGCGCTGAAAAGCGCAGAGCCCAAAGACCGACAGAATCCGGCCAACAGACCCCGGAATCAGACGGAGCTAAACAGGCGGAATCCGACAAGCGTCAACCTGGCGCCCGCGCCAGTCAGAAAGCAGCGGGGCCGACGCAACAAGCAACGGCCGGGGAAGCCGCCACAGCGGAGGCTGGCAGCGGCCCTTCCAAGCGAACCGGCAGTTCCCGCCGCGGGCGTCGCGGTGGGCGTCGCCGCCGCCCGGGGAGCGGCAAATCGGATCCGCAGGCCACGGGCAACCAGGGGGAAGACGCGCCGGCTGCGAACCCACAACCGCCGCAGCAGCAAACGGCGTCCGAACAGTCAACCGCCGTCCAGGAGAAATCCGAACGGCCGCCGGAGCGAGCGGCGCAAGTAGAAACGCCGGACAAACGCGGCACCCGGTCCGCGGCGCCGGCCACGGATACAGAGGGCAAACAAAACTCGCCAGCCAGACCACGGCAAGCCTCCGAGGTTGATCGACCTCCCGTGAATCCTGAACCTGAAGCAGCAAAACCCGGCCCCCCTGCTCCGGCGTCCGAACGCCCGGCACCACTGGAGGGACAGGACAGGAGTCCGGAGAAGAAAGCCACCGCGTCAGAGCA
>JAUXGQ010000219.1 GCA_030621975.1 Gammaproteobacteria bacterium
GATGGCTAGGTATTTCCCTGGCCCTCGCCATGGGGACAACGGCTTTCACCGAAAGCCCCGCCGATGTTTACCAGGCCAGACGCCAGGAAATGGTGAAGGAAATCGAGGCGGATGTCAGGGAGACATCGCTGTACATCGATACTGACAGCCTGGACCCCCGCGTGATGAAGGTCATGGGCAGCGTCCCCCGGCATGAGTTCGTTCCGCCGGCGCAGAGGACTCGGGCGTACGAGAACCGTCCCCTGCCCATTGGGCAGGGTCAGACGATCTCTCAACCCTACATCGTCGCGCTGATGACAGACCTGCTGCGGCTCCCGCCGGGTGCGCGGGTCCTGGAAGTGGGCACTGGCTCAGGCTACCAGGCGGCGGTATTGGCCGAACTGGCTGAGGAGGTCTTCACCATGGAGATCATCGAAGCCCTCGGCGAGCAGGCCACCGAACGTCTTAAAGTGCTGGGATATGGCAACGTCCGGGTGCAGCTGGGTGACGGCTACTACGGTTGGGAGGAGTACGCCCCGTTTGACGCCATCGTGGTTACGGCCGCGGCGAGTCATATACCACCGCCTTTGGTCAAACAGTTGAAACGCGGCGGACGCATGGTTATCCCTGTCGGCGGCCGTTTTCAGGTTCAGCAATTGACCCTGATCGATAAAGATTCGGACGGAAAGACCAGGACCCGGCAGATATTGCCCGTGCGCTTTGTTCCCTTGACGGGCACACACTGACCCTGGTGAGATATGCGGGCTAAATGACTTCTCGCCCACAGATATCACCGCCCCTGTTTGCCGTGTTCGTTATCTCCGCAGCCGCGCTTGGCTACGAGATCCTGCTGATGCGGTTGTTCTCTATCATTCAGTGGCATCACTTCGCCTATATGGTTATCAGCCTGGCGCTACTGGGCTATGGGGTGAGCGGCACATTTCTGACGCTGATGCATCGCCGACTGGAAGGCCGCTTTGCAGGCGCCTTTATCATCAATGCGGTCCTGTTCGGGATAGCCTCACCAGTCTGCTTTCTGGTTGTTCAGCGGGTGCCTTTTAACACGCTGGAGCTCCTTTGGGACAGCCGCCAGTGGGGCCTGCTGCTGTTTGCGTATCTGTTGCTTTTCATCCCATTTTTCTTCGCCGCCAATTGCATCTGCCTGGCGTTTACGCGGTTCGGTGGTCGCATTGCGAGAATCTACAGCTATGACCTCATCGGGGCGGGTGTGGGGGCACTGGGGATGGTTCTGGCGTTGCTCGTCATGCACCCGATGACGGTACTCCAGTGTCTGGGGGCTATGGGACTTGCCGCCGCGGCCATTGCCAGCCTGGAGATTCCCGTTCGGCACCATCGGCGGGTTGTCCCATTGCTGATAACCCTGGGCGCCCTTATGATCCTGATGCCGCGCCATTGGCTCGAACTCAATATGTCCCCGTACAAGGATCTCAGCCAGGCCCTGCGGGTGCCGCGGGCGGAGGTCGTCGCCGAAGCGGCCAGTCCCCTCGGCATGATCACGGTGGTCAGCAGCCCGCAGATACCCCTGCGGCATGCGCCTGGTATGAGCCTCAACAGCACGACGGAGCCGCCGGCGCAGCTTGGCGTTTACTCGGATGGGGATATGCTTGGCGCGATTAACCGCTACAGCGGTGAGCCCCGATCAGTGGCCTATCTCGATTACCTGACCTCTGCCTTGCCCTACCATCTCAGCAACCCCCGGCGGACCTTGATATTGGGACTGGGAGGCGGCAGCGGCGTGCTGCAGGCGTTCTATCATGATGTGGAGCATATCGATGCCGTGGAGCTCAATCCACAGGTGGTCAGGCTGATAAGGGAGGATTTCGGGTCGTTTTCGGGTTGGTCTTCCCTGCAAGACAAGGTGCGTATCCACATTGGTGAGGCACGGGGCTACGTCGCCGGCAACGAGATGGACTACGACCTGATTCAGCTCGCCCTGAGCGACGCATCCACGGCGGCCTCCGGGGGGCTGTATGCCCTCAGCGAAAGCTATCTCTATACGACCGAAGGGCTCGAGGAATATCTCGGGCATCTGCAGCCCGGGGGCCTGCTGGCGGTGACCCTGCAGCTGAGATTGCCGCCCAGGGATGGCCTGAAGCTGATTGCCACCGCCGTCGCGGCGTTGCGCGGCTCCGGTGTCCAACGACCGGGGCAGCGGCTGGTGATGATCAGGGGATGGAAGACCAGCACCCTGTTGGTGAAGAATGGGCCTTTTGCCGCGCCCGAAATCGCACAATTGAAGACGTTCTGCAATGAGCGGTCCTTCGACCTCGTTTACTATCCGGGCATGGGGCCGGATGAGGCCAATGCCTACAACATACTGTCGCAGCCTTATTATTTTCAGGCGGCATCGATTCTGGTGGGGGAGGAGGCGCAGGCGCAGGCCTTTCTGGCCAATTACAAGTTCGATATCTCGCCGGCCACCGATGACAGGCCCTACTTCCACAGTTTCTTCAAGTGGCGGGTATTGCCCGAGATCCTGTCCCTGTATGGGCGCGGCGGGATTTCTCTGCTGGAGCTGGGTTACCCGGTGTTGATCGTCACCCTCCTGCAGGCCTTTCTCGCCAGTCTGCTCCTCATTTTTGTTCCCCTGTTCTTCATCAAACGCAACAAAGCCAAAGGAAAAACAGGCGACAACGCCTTCGCCTGGCGGGTGGCGGTGTACTTCTTCTGCATTGGCCTGGCCTTCCTTTTCATCGAGATTGCGTTCATGCAGAGATTCGTGCTTTTTCTCAGCCACCCCATCTATGCCATCGCCGTGGTTTTGAGTGGTTTTCTGGTCTTTTCGGGCCTTGGCAGCCGTTACGCCCCCCGCTTCCCGAGCGAGGGCAGGCGCTGGCCGGTGCTCCCGATCGTTATCCTGCTGGGGTTGCTCGCGCTGGGATACCTTTGGCTTCTGGGCCCCTTGTTCGACCGGCTCATGGCGCTTTCCGATGTGGCGAAGATTATCATTGCCTTTGGCTTGATCGCACCACTGGCCTTTTGCATGGGGATGCCTTTCCCGTTGGGGCTGGCGCGGGTTTCCGAGGGTGCCGCGCAACTGGTTCCCTGGGCGTGGGGGATCAACGGTTGTGCCTCCCTGATAAGTGCTATACTGGCCACCTTACTGGCGATCCATTTCGGGTTCACCGTAGTGATTCTTCTCGCGCTGGCATTGTATGTCGTGGCCGGATTTGTCAGGTTGTAGTCGCCACTTTTCAGCTCACGAACGCATGCTGTCGTTCGACGGGGTCTCGAGCCGTCGTTTCAGTTCCCGGCGCAGGGGTCCGGGGCGTCTGGTCTTCCTGTGTCTGTTCCTGAGTGCGCCGCTGGCGGGGGATCCCGCGGGCCCCGGTTGGTTCTCCGAGCGGGCCGGCGCGGTCGGTCTCGAATTCACCCACTTCAACGGGATGTCGGGTAAATTCTATCTGGTTGAAATCATGGGTTCGGGCGTCGCCCTGTTCGACTACGACAGGGATGGCGACCTGGATGCCTACCTGGTTCAGGGGCGCTGGCTTGGTCCAGGAAAGCCGCCGGCCGATCCCGGGGTTCCAGCGCCCGGGGACCGTCTGTACCGTAACGATCTCATGGTCCACGGGGACGGTGGGCGCAGCCTGCGTTTTACCGACGTCACCGAGGCCAGTGGCATAGGTGCCACCCGCTACGGGATGGGGGTGACGAGCGGTGACTTCGACAATGATGGCTGGGTCGATCTGTACGTTACCAACTACGGAAAAAACCAACTACTGCGCAACAAAGGGGACGGAACCTTCGAGGACGTCACGGAAAAGGCGGGGGTTGGGGGTGCCCGGTGGAGTGTGAGTGCAGCCTTTTTCGATTATGACCGGGACGGTTGGTTGGACCTGTACGTCGGGAACTACGTGAAGATAGATCTCGAGGACCACAAGCCCTGCCGCTCACCGAGTTCCTCCGTGGATTACTGCACGCCGCTGAGTTACGGGGCGCAGCGTGATCGGCTTTATCGCAACCGGGGCGGCGGCCGCTTCGAGGATGTCTCCGCCGCGGCCGGCATCGGCACGGAGAAGGCACCCGCGCTCGGGGTCGTGGTAGCGGACTACAACCGCGACGGCTGGCCGGACATCTACGTGGCCAACGATGCCACCCCCAACCACATGTGGTTCAACCAGCAGAACGGCACCTTCGTTAACGAAGCCTTCTTTGCGGGCGCGGCGGTCAACATGGCGGGTGCGCCCGAGGCCAGCATGGGGGTAGCCGCCGGCGACTTCGATAATGACGGCGACGAGGATCTTTTCATGACCCACCTGAGGGGCGAGACCAACACCCTCTACGTGAACGACGGCAAGGGCTGGTTCGAAGACCGCAGTATCGGCGCAGGTCTCGGTGGCCCGAGCAAGGCCTATACGGGCTTTGGCGCCGTATGGCTCGATGTGGACAACGACGGGTGGCTGGATATCTTCACCGCCAATGGAGAGGTCAACATGCTGCGCGCAATCTCCAATCCCGCAGACCCTTTTCCCCTGCATCAGACCAATCAGTTGTTCCTAAATCGCAAGGCCGATGGATTCGAAGAGGTGACGGCCCAGGGGGGGAGGGTATTCGCCTTGTCGGAGGTGAGCCGGGGGGTGGCCAGCGGTGATCTGGACAACGATGGGGACATGGACATTCTGTTGTCGAACAACAGGGGGCCCGCGAGGCTCCTTATCAACAGCGAGGGCAACCGTGCCCCCTGGTTGGGCCTGCGTCTGGTCGACGCTTCGGGACGGGATGCCCTCGGCGCGCAGGTGGAGGTGCGCCGTGGCAAAGGCGTGCCCCTGTGGGGCCGGGTGCACACGGA
>JAUXGQ010000366.1 GCA_030621975.1 Gammaproteobacteria bacterium
GATCTGACTCGCCGCCTGAAGCAGTTCACCCAGATGGCGCAGGTTGGTCATGCGCCGCTCGCCGTCGCTGACGCCCAATACCCGCTCGATCACCCCGGCCTCCACCAGCAGATGCTGGAACATGGCCATGAAACCGCGCTTGAGCCAGATGTCACGATAGCCCTGGAAACGCTGCAGACACTGCTCCCACTCCCCCTCGTCGTGCTGCATGCGAAAAAGATCTTCCGCGTTCAGGCCGAGCATTCGAGTGCACAGGGCGCCGCGCAGCCGGGCCTCGCCACCGGGTTCGGCCACCGCCCTGAGCACCTGGATCAGTTCCAAGGCCTCCTCGGTTGCGTATACGCTTTCCTGGCTGATGAAGACGCTGGCGATCCGGAGCCTGCGCAGTTCGGACCGGACCTCTTCGGCCTCATAGCGGCTGCGCACCAGCACCGCGATGTCTTCGGCCTTGAGGGGCGCGGCGCCGATCCGGGCGCGTGCGGCCGATCCAAGGGCGATCAGACGGCTGATCTCGGCGGCACAGGCGGGCAGGAGGGACGCCACGGCCGTCTTTCTGTGCAGGAACCTGGCGCCGCCCTTCTCCAGGCACCACACCTGGAGGGGCGCCGGCTGGCGGCCGTCGATCATGAGGGGAGCGGCGTCCGCCTTGCCCGCGGCGACTGCGCCGATGAATGGTATGTCCTCGTCGAAGACGAAGGCGCGCCCCCGGCTACCCTCGAAGACGGCATTGATCCCCCGTACCAGGCCCTCCGCGGAGCGCCAGTTCCGGGACAGGGTAAACCGATCGGGGGTGGCGCGCCGGGCACCTATGTAGGTAAAGACGTCGGCGCCCCGGAAACTGTAGATCGCCTGTTTAGGGTCCCCGATCATGAACAGGCCCAGTCCTTTGCAGCCCGTGTAGAGGCCGCGGAATATCTCGTACTGAAGCGGGTCGGTATCCTGAAACTCGTCGATCAGGGCAACCGGAAAACGCCGGCGGATCGCCGCTTTCAGGGCCCCCGTGCGGTCCTCGGACAAAGCATTGTGTAACCGGGTCAGCAGGTCGTCATAGGACAGGGCATTGAGATCCCGTTTGCGTCTTTGAAGCTCCGCCTGCAGATAGTCGACGGCCTCCCGGAGCACCAGGATCCGGATGTCGCGGCACAGCGCCTGCGAGCGCTCCGCCAGTTCCTGGCAATAGTCGAAAAACGGGTGCTCAGGGGGCGCATGTTTCTTCAACGGCGCTTGCATTATCTCGGCCCGGGTAAAAAAGACGAACGCATCCGGCAGCAGAAATTCCTGGAGATCCTGCGGCGCCAGTTCATCCATCCGGCCGATCAATTCTTCCACCCGTTCGAGTTTGTATTTTTCCCGGGTGCGCCTCAGGCCCTTATGCGTTCTCAGGATCTCGCACACCTCTGCGCGCTGCTCCGCCCAGCGCCGGGGCAGTTGCCGAAGCGCCCCCAGAAACCGATCACGGGCTCGTGCAAGCCCCTGCGGATCGAGGCTCGGTCTGATCTCGGAGTTCGGGACGCTTACGCAGGCGCGAACCTGATCCAGCAGCCCCCGGGGGGTCGTCCAGAGGGCGTTCACCACCTCCACGAAGGCTGGGGATTCCCGGTAGAAACGGCGACGCCAGAAGTCCTCGACGATCGTCTCCAGCATCTGCTGTTGGTCGAACTCGAAGCTCGCCTCGAAGGCCTCGCCGCTCTCGAAGGCGTACTCCTGGAGCATCTGCTGGCAGAAGCTGTGGATGGTACAGACGCTTGCCTCGTCCATCCGGGTGAGGGCGTTGGCCAGTTCCCCGGCGATCCTTGCGTGGTCGTCGCATCTTTCCAGCAGGCCTCTGACGGTCTCGTTGTCGCCGCCATCGCCTGTGGCGAAGGCCGCTTTGGCCTCGCCGATCCTGGTCCTGATCCGATCCCGCAGCTCTTCGGTGGCGGCGCGGGTGAAGGTCACCACCAGGATCTCCCCGATGTCTCTGCCCCCTTCGATCAGCAGGCGGACGACGAGGTCGGCGATGGTGTGGGTTTTTCCGGTGCCGGCGCTGGCCTCGATCAGAAGAACACCCTCCAGAGGTAGCCGCAATGCCAGTGGAGCTTCCATCATCCCTGATCCAGGTGAGCGATGGGCGGTCCGAAGACACGCACTGCCGTCTCCCGGAACGCCTGGTCCAGGGGCTCCCGGCCACGGGTGACCAGCGCAAAACAGGGATCCTGATCCTCACCGCCAGGGCGAAATTCCGTGGTTTCCCATTGGGCGAGCGCCGCCTTGATCGTACTGTCCTCCGAAGCGCCCCCTCCGGCCTGCTTTTTCGCCCAGGCGTAGGAGGTGCGCGGGAACAGGGGCAAGGGCTGTTGCAGGCCTTCCCAGTAGCAGCGCAGCAGGTCCGCGAGATGCGCGTGGGCATTGGTTTCAGGGTCGAACCGATACCGGCCGTCGGACCCCAGGTGCAGGCTCTGCCTCGGATAATCTTCGAGGCCGGCCGCATTCAGCACCAGATGGCTTACCCAGAGTTCGATCAGATCCGTGATTTTGCACCTTGTATACCGGTACCTGACCAGTCCGCCCCGGGCGATGTTGGTCAGGCGTCCGGTGAGGCGGAAGCCCTCGATCTCGAGGTCGATATCCAGCGGCTCCAAAAGGTACTGCCGCAATACATTCACCTCATCGGCGAACGCCTCGATGCCGCCACAGTGCTGCTCGATTGCCAGCCGCCCGAACTCGCCATGGGGCAGCACACCGCTCAGTCTCAGTTCCGTGAATACCGCTTGCGCGTCATGGCCGGCCAAGACCCCATCGAGACATGACTGCTTGAGGTGGTAGGCGGAGAGCGGGTCGAGGGCGAAGGCCTCCTCGTCTTCCGGTTCCTGTTCGTCTTCGCCCAGACGCAGGCCCAGTCGTTCGTTCAGGAAATACCTGGCCGGGTTCTTGAGGAAGCGCACCAGCGCAGCGATATCCAGTTGCCGGAATTCGTCGCCGGGTTCTCCCACCGGCCCCCGGATGAACACTGGCTCCGCCTGGTCTCCCCGCGACCGCAAGGCGCGGCCCGCGCCCAGCCAGTCTTCGGAATAGCTGAACACGAAGGGCGAGTCGGGATCGAAATAGACCCGGGAGAAGGGCTGCATGGGATGCTGAACCACCAGCCAGTCGCGCGCAAGCCCCCTGGGTCCACTGAATCCTTTCTCGATATAGTCCAACAGCTCGCTGACCAGCACCGAGGGGAACATCCGGCTGTTGTCCCTCAGGCTTCGGCCCACATAGCTGATGTAGAACTTTTCCCGGGCCGAGAGCAGGGCCTCCAGGAACAGATAGCGGTCGTCCTCCCGGCGGGAACGGTCACCGCGCCGGGGGTGAGGGTCCCGGGCGATGAGGTCGAACCCGGGCGTCCGCTCCTGGCGAGGATAGTTGCGATCGTTCATCCCGATCAGGCAGATCACCCGGAACGGGATGCTGCGCAACGGCATCATGCGGCAGAAGGTCACCCCCCCGGTCAGGAAGCGGTGCAGTGGGGTGCGTTCGCGCAGACTGGTCTCCAGGTAATCCCGCAGCACCTCGATGCCGATTGGCCGGGCAAAGTCGGCGCTGTGCGTCTGTTCCACGAAGGCGTCCATGGCGTCCCGGACCAGCTCGATGGCATGGGCATCATCCCCGTTCGTGC
>JAUXGQ010000074.1 GCA_030621975.1 Gammaproteobacteria bacterium
ACCGTTTGATCGGATAGCCTGTAGCCGAGGTTGCCGTCGCTCTTCAGCACTGCCAGCATGTGCTGCACGAACATGAGGTCGGCCTTCTTGCCCTTCTCGGGCATGAGCACCGGGAAGCGACCGGGGAATTTCAGCTCTTTCTTGCTGTAGTTCTGGCTGAACGGGGGATTGGCGAGCACCCGGTCGTAGCGGCGCAGCTCATTGCCCTCGTCCATGTGCGCCGGGTTCTTGATGGTGTCTTCCTGGCGGACGTCGGCATGGGCGATGCCATGCAGCAGCATGTTCATCTTGCAGATGGACCAGGTGGTACCCATCTTTTCCTGTCCGTACAGGGCCAGGTGGCGCGGGTCATGGCCGCACTCGCGCAGGTAATCGCGCGACTGTATCAACATGCCACCGGAGCCGACGGTGGGATCGTAAACGCTCATGTCGGGCTGCGGATCGACGATCTCGACGCAGACCCGTACCACTTCCGCCGGGGTATAGAACTCTCCGGCCTTCTTGCCGGCGGAGTCGGCGAAATATTTGATCAGCCATTCATAGGCGGAGCCGAGCAGGTCCGGGAATTCGAAGTCTTTGTCGCGCAGCGGGATCTTTTCGAAGTTCTGGATGAAGTCGGACAGGGTATCGTCGTCCAGCGTGCGCTGGCCGATCTTCTTGTTGAAGTTGATACCCTTCAGCACATCTTGCAGGGCGTCGATGTTGTTGTCTTCGATGGCCTCCAGCGCCTTGTTCAGGCCGGTACCGACGTTCTCTTTCAGGTGCTTGACCTTGGACCAATGCGCCGCTGCCGGAACGAAGAAATACTTGCCTGAGTACTGATCCGGATGGTCGAGCAGTGTCTTGATCGCCGCCGCCGACATGCCCTTGGCCTTGAACTCCCTCTCCAGCTCCTCACGGCGTTGGTCAAATAGATCACTGGCACGCTTAAGGAACAGCATGCCGAAGATGTATTCCTTCTATTCACTGGCATCCATGTTGCCGCGCAGGTCATCGCACGCACGGAGCAACAGGCTTTCGAGATGGGCGAGGGTTAACCTTTGTTTTGTCATGTAATGTGTCCGAGTCGGGGCATGTTCTTTTTGCTGTCCTTTCTCTTTTTCTGTGCCTTGACTTGCCGTGTTACCGAAACATTCAAATACGTCCTGAATAATGCTTTCCGGCCGCCGCAGCCCATTCCCCCGTCACGAAATCACCAGTTCGTTGACGCGTTTCGCGACTTCCCGTGCGACGCGCAGCAATGCGGCGACGAGTTGTTCATCCATATCCATATCACCCTCGTACTCGGCCAGATTGCGCTTGCGGTGCGCCTGATCGAGGACACGCCACTGTTCGTTGGGCAGATCAATCGTGTGTTGCAGGCATTGAAACACCAGATAACGCGATTCGGACCGGTAGCCTAGGAAACGCAGTGCCGCCAGGGCCAGCGCGTGGGCAGCGTTGTAGGTGAGATCGAAACGGCTCTCCAGGCTGAGTTCTTCGCGCCCGGCGTCATCGAGCCGGCGAAGGCCTGAACGCAACAGACCCTGGCATTCTTCTTCCGACGTTGGCTCGGCCTTCAGTTTGCCGATGCGCACCAGGTTATCAAGCTGCAGGTGGCTCATGCTCAATGCCTATGAGGACCAGGTGCTCGCCGGAGAGCACGCGAGTAAGAAACGGGTTGTTCGATGCCTTGCGATCCGCGAACTCCTGTGGTGTATACAGGGTGGGGCTGATCTTGCGCTCCAGGTCCGCTTCCACTAGCGCCAGGGCCGAGTAGATCTCCTCCAGTGTGACTCTGTCGGCGACGATCAGGATGTCGATGTCACTCGTGGCCGTATCCGTGCCCTTGACGACCGAACCGTACAGAAAGGCCAGCTGGATGCGGCCCACCAGCGGCGCGAGCGCCTTGCGGATCGGCTCGGCCAGCGCCACTGTCTTTTTCACCAGGCTGCGCAGCTCCTCGAAGACCGGCGAGTGGGGATTCGCCTGATAATGCTTTTGGTTGCCGATGCGCTTGACCGTCACCAGGCCGCTTGATGCGAGCCGCTTGAGTTCGCGCTGCACGGCACCGGACCCGGAGCCGGTCCGTTCGATCAATTCGGAGGCGTAAAAACTGCGGGCTGGCTGGCCGAACAGTAGCGCCAGCACCCGCTGCTGGGTGGTCGTGAACAGCGCGTCGGCCAGGCTTGTGGGCGCGGCAGGGAGCGAGGCGGCCGCCTTGCGGCGGGCCGGTCGGGAACCCCTGGCGGTCGTTGTATTACCCATTTCGGGCATTCTAATGCCCATTTTGGGTGGATTACAAGAGATCCAAGGGAATATTTCCCTGCACCCCTAAGCGCTGAAAGCAACAAAACACCAGCAAAAACGCTCGGATGGTAGCTGACTGCTATCGGATATTTCGGTAGCGGGGGGACTGTGTGTGATGTCCAGAGATGGGCAGCGGCCTGCCGGGGGCAGGGGAGAATCGCGACGTGGTTTTCTGCTGCAACTGCTAACAGGGTTAAGCAACACCCGGTGTCCGCCCTTAGAGAGAACACCGGGATTCAGGTTACATGAAGATATCTCTGGTAATGTTGTCGAACCAGCTATAGGCGTAAGCGACTTCACGTTTGTGTTGCTCGGCGCTTGCATCTGTCGGTGTCAAACCACCAGAGACCTTGGTGATCTTGGAGCCGTCTTGTGCCAGGCGATAGACCGCTGCAACCGAGATACCATAGTCCTCACCGATAATGGAATAGCAGGTGTTGACGTAGGAGGGCGAACCCGGCTCCTGCCCATTGAGCAGCGCTGCAACGGAGACCGCACAAACCTTGGCTTCGGAGTTTGCCGCATAGCCGGATTTCGGCATGCCTTTGGCAATCGAGGCATCACCAATCACATGGATGTTTTTATGGAGGGTGGACTCGAAGGTATGCAGATCAATCGGGCACCAGCCGCTGTCGTTGGTCAGTCCCGCCGTCTTGGCGATCTTACCCGCCACCTGCGCCGGGATGACATTCAATACATCCGCCTTGATTTCCTCTCCAAAGTCGGTAATTGCCACCCGACCCATGGCATTGACTTTGGTAACAGCCGCGTCAGGCCCTGGCTGCCACTCGATTATGCTGTTGTCGGTGCCAAATCCATACAGCGCTTTCCAGCCTTGCATGAACAGGCCCTGTTTGGAGAATTTCTGCTTGGAATCCAGAATCAGAATCTTTGATTTGGGTTTGTGATGTTTCAGATAGTGGGCGATCTGTGATGCGCGTTCATAAGGTCCCGGAGGACAACGGAAGGGGTTGGGCGGGGCGGTGATCACCACCGTACCACCGTCTTTCATCGCCTCCAGCTGTTTGCGCAACGTGACGGTCTGTGGTCCTGCCTTCCACGCATGTGGAATATCTTCGGCCACCTTTGCGTCGTAACCTTCGATGGTCCCCCATTTGAAATCGATACCCGGGGCGACGATGCAGCGGTCATAGGAAAAACTTTTACCTCCAGCCGTCGTCACCTTCCTGGCCTTGGCGTCTATGCCGGTGACCGTGTCGTGTACCACCTTGACGCCGTGTTTGCCCAAGCCGGCATAGCCGAACCTGATGGAATCGATACTGCGATCGCCACTGAGCACCTCATTGCTCATGTAACAGGTGTAGTAATCCTTGTTGGCCTCGACCAACGTGACCTCGATACTGGGGTCGGCACGGCGGAGGTATTTGGCGGCGGTTGCTCCACCGGTGCCACCACCCACGACAACAACTTTCTTGCCGGCGCCCAGGGCGATATATGGGAAACCGATCATGCCGACAGCGGTTGCCGCACCTGCGCCGTGAATAAAGCCTCTACGAGTAATCTTCATGCTATTGTCTCCCCCTTTATTTCTGGCTGGCGTAGTAGTTCAGCAGTGCCGTAAGGCCCGGATCGCCCTCTTTCTTGACGAGCTTTTTCATCTTCTTTTTCATCTTCTTGGTCATTTCCCGGTGACCCGCATTGTAATCAGCCAGTGTCCATTTCAGATACGGCGTCCACTGACCCGCCAGGACCCCGGAGTCGTCTTCCGCCGATTGTCCACCCTCTGAATGGCATTTTTCACAATATTTGTCATGAAGCTTGGCGCCCTTCTTGGCCAGCTTCTTGTCAAATTTCTGGGTGGCCTTGACGAAGGGTTTGTCGCCATAGAAGTCGGCCATCATCTTGAATTCTTCCGGTGTGTAACCCTTGGCGATACGGTCCATAATGGTGGAAGGTATATCGCCGCTCTTGAAACCCTCCATGAGCTCTACGAAATACTCTTTGGAGAGACCGGAAATGGTCGGTATTGCAGGTCCGGCACTGGCTCCTTCAGTGCCATGACACCCGAAACAGGTGTCTGAGATCATGCTTGCGGACGCCCCCATCATCAGGGCGGGTTTGTCCGCGGCAACCGCCGGTAACGAGGCACTGACAGCCAAACTGGCCGTCAACAAAGCCTTTCCTACTATTTTACGCGTCATGTGACCTCCTTTGGGTTTCTAGACGAGCGTTTTTCTTACTTGGTTTTCTTACTTACATGATGATCGGGAGACCCACTTCATCTCCCCTGATATCCGCTGTAAGCAGTAGATCAATAAATCGGATAGGGGTTTTTCCATGGGTATCGCAATGTATTATTGCTTCACTGTCAGATACCCGAATTGGATTCGACTGTGGTTGGGCCAAAACCGGCTCATACATTGCTGAACCTGCCCTTCCATAGGCGAGACCCATTCCGAAATTTTCTGTTCTACTACTCAAAACGGCCGGTACCTCTCATAACGATTTTTTTAGTAGAAGTACCTGTACTGGTATAGGTACCTTCCAACGCTGGTTCCCATACACATTCGTGCGCAGAAAGAAGTGCCCCCGATTTCGGAACCTGGCTCGGAGAGTACCCTTAGCATGCAAGCGTTATTGGATACTCAACCAGGCTAGTTATAAACTACCAGGATGTCGCCGTTCTAGGGTGCTTCAATCGCCTTTTCCGCTGATCTGCTCAACAGTATCAAAACCTCCTTGTTGCGCTTTTTTCTTGCTATATCCATAGCGGAGCGACCGTTTTTATCCTTGATGCCGGTGTTGGCGCCATGCTCCAACAACAGGCGTACGAGTTCCGAAGAGCGGATAGAGGCCGCTTCCATCAATGGCGTAATGCCATCGTTGTCCTGTCTGTTGATATCTGCTCCCTGGAGTAGCAGCATCTTCGCGGTGAATTGCTGCCCCTGTCCTACAGACCAGATAAGCGCCGTGGCCCCGTCTGCGTCCGCCGCCTCTAACTCGGCTCCCCTGTCAAGCAGTAGTTTGGCCAATTCTGTGAAACCCTTGTCCGCCGCCAGTATCAGGGCCGTGGATCCATTCTTGTCTCGTGAGTCGATGTTCGCGCCGGCATCCAGCAACTTGATAACGACCTCTTTATTCCCTCTCAGCGCAGCTTGAAGCAGCGCTGTCTTCCCCTCTTTGTCCACAGCCTCGATATTGGCTCCCTTGTAAAGCAGCTGTGCCACCATGTCGACGAGGTTATAACGAGAGGCGATCATGAGGGCATTCCAGCCCGCCCGGGTTTTTGCTTCGAGATCGGCGCCCCGTTCCAGCAGCAATGCGGTAATGGCGGATTCACCATTTTCCGCGGCGAAGGTGAGTGCGGTACAGCCCGCCACGGTGATGGCGTTGACATTCGCCCCCCTGGCGAGCAGCAGTGCGACCGTCTCCATGTTGTCGTTCTCGACCGCCATCATCAGCGCTGTTTTACCATATTTGCTGCCTGCATCGACGGGTACGCCTTCATCGAGAAGACGCATGATGGTTTCAGTGTCGTCGATGGCAGCGGCGAGCCTCAGCTCTTTGGCTTTTTCGGCTTGGCCGGCAGACGCGGAAGCGATCAGCATCAAGGCGAAAAGAAATGTTGCCAGGAACCTTGTGTATCTCATCGGGTGTTTCCGTTCAGTAAGGGAATAATTCCAGATACTTAACTATTTATGATTGTGCCAGCGGTTAACAGGGAGAGCGGCGAGGAAATCCCTCAGGTTTACTTTCCCCTATTACTTCGGTATCTAACCGTCATGACGTGTAGCTGGGGGCGGAACCCTCTCTCTATGTTAGATTGCAACGATCGCTTTGCTCCGAGGTTTACCGGGATAGGGCCGCCCGATCATCTTACCGCAGGTGCCTTAATCCTCTTCTTCCGGCTCGTCCGGCTCTTCATGGGCAACACCTTTGTGGCAGTCGATGCAGGTCTTTCCGTCATCTACCGCCCGCGCATGACGTTTTCTGGCGCTGCGGTCCTGTTCGCTGAGGTCCATATGCGCATAGTCGTGACAGGAGCGGCATTCCCGTGAATCGTTCGCCCGCATTTTATCCCACACCCGGTTGGCCATGGCCCAGCGCTGCTGCTCGTATTTTTCCTTGGTATCGATGGTGCCTAGTATCTCGTGCAGGACGTCCTTGTAGGCCAGCACCTTCATAACCAACTTGGGGCCGATTGCCTCCGGTACATGGCAGTCCGAGCAGGTCGCCTGCACCCCCGAGGCATTTTTGTAATGGACTGTCTCCTTGAGCTCCTCCAGGTTGATCTTCATGGTATGACAGGAGGTACAGAATTCCATTTCATTGGTGTAGGAGAGGCCCATGTTGAACAGGCCCGTGAATAGCACACCGCCGGCAAACACTAATCCCAACACAATCAGGGAAACCTTGCCGGCAGCGCCTTTAGCTGACGATATGCGACCCATACTCCATCCTCTGTTTTTGCATTATGTCGTTATAATTATTGTTGTTAAGTTATTAGTATCCGAGCGCTGTTTGCGAGCACCCGTCGGAACCGGTCTAATCTAACGCTATGGGCCGATCATGAACTAATTCAGAGTATTAGGACTCCTGCATGATCCGGGGCTACCAATGCAGGTGTAGTGTCGACTGGACCTGATTTGTAATCCGATAGTAAGCGATAGTAAGAGAAAATGGTCTTGATTGCAAAGGTTCGTATTGTGGCTTTAAGCCGTTGATAAAACACAACAAGCGTGAGGATTGCCGGATAACGAGGTGAAGGTTTGGAGGAATGGCGGCCTGTGTTCCTGAAAAACAGGCCGGAAATAGGGAAGTTAGATCTTTTGCAGCGGCTAAAATGGGCACTGGATACTCGCTTCTAATCCCCCACAAGAAACAAGTGATCAG
>JAUXGQ010000207.1 GCA_030621975.1 Gammaproteobacteria bacterium
ATCCGAAGCGCCCAATCCATACTGCTCATACCAGGCGCGCACCTGAAACATGCTCTCCTGGCACACCAGATGCTCCTCGTCGATCCATACGGACTCCTGCGGCGACGCCTGAATACCGTGGGAAAGATAGATGCTCGCGAAGTCCGTAGCCAGATCGTCCAGGATCGCTCGATCCAGCACCTTGGGCAGAACATTCAAGCCGTCGGACAACACCGTTACTGCCTGATGCGCGCGTTCAGACGCCAGTTTGAGTCCCAGGCGTTCCTCTATCCCGTGCCGGCGCAACGCCCCCAGATACCCGGCATCAGGCTCCACATCGTGCAGGCTGGCCAGCAGTTGCAGGTCCTCGGCCACCGCCTCACAAAATGCGCTTAAAGAATCGGATCCCTTTGTTGCGCCCGTTTCAGCCGTTGCCACACCCATCATTTCACCCTGCCCTTACTGTGGGGGACGAAACCGATCGACGGTTTGGTCAGCTCGATATTCGCCATGTTCTTCACCTGGCGGACAACCTTTTCCTCCGGCCCTATCGCCGGGGTCTCCAATTCCGCGTCCCAAATCTCCTCGATGGGCCCGATGTCGAGCACTCGCATCATGCACGCCATCACACAATAGGGCTTGCGCCCCGCCTCGATCTCGTCCACACAGAGGTTGCACTTCTTGACCAGGTTGTCCACGGGGTCGAACTGGGGCGCGCCGAAGGGACAGGCGGCCTCGCAGCGCCGGCAGCCGATGCACAGCGTAGAGTCGATGTCTACGATCCCGTCCTGCTTGCGTTTGAATATGGCCCCGGTCGGACAGGTTGGAAGACAGGCCGGTTCCGCGCAATGGTTGCAGGACATATTGACCTTGTAGACGTAGACATTCGGATAGGTACCCCCTTCGATGTACTGCACCCGCCGAAAGCGCGGTCCGGGCGCCAGGCCGTTCTTGTCCTTGCACGCGATCTCACAGGCGCGGCAGCCGATGCAGTCCACGTTGTTGTGCACGAAACCGAGTTGCACCTCGGGTTTCACCGGCGTATAGGTCTCCAGCTTGCGGCGCTTTACCGCTTCCTTGATCTTGGCTTTTTCGATTGTTTCTGACATTGCGTCTATCCTCTACAGATCGCGCCGGAAGACATGGGCGCGGGAGGTGGCCAGCTTATCCCACCCCGGCCGGTGCTCCAGGTCGGTCTTGGCGATGTTGCAAAGCACCGTGTTGTAGGCAAAGGCCCCGGCTGGGCTCGGCTCGTCCAGGGTCAGGAAATCCGGATTACCGGCCCGGTCCACGCCGTTCTCATCCAGGTCCATCCACACCCCTTCGTGGAGGACCGCGACGCTCGGCATACAACGCTCGGTCACATAGACCGGCACCACGACCCTGCCCCGGTCGTTCCACACCTCCACGATATCGCCCTGTTTGATGCCCAACCGCTTCGCATCGGAGGCATTGAGGGTGACTTCCTGTTCGTAGGTCTCGCGCAACCAGCCGCAGTTGTTGAATATGGAGTGCGTACGCCAACGCGGATGCGGTGAAATCAGGTGAAAGGGAAATTTTGCGGTCTTCGGACTGATGAGGGACTCCCAGGGCTCGATCCACTTGGGGATGGCAGGGATCTCGTAGCCGTACATGGTTTTCTTCCAATCCTTGATCAGGGCCAGCTGACTGGAAAGGATCTCGATCTTCCCTGAGGGCGTCTTGAACGGAATGCCCTTCTCTATCTGATCCTGGAACGCCACCAGTGGGCGCGGAAACTTGAACTTGTACACCCCGCGTTGTTTGAACTCCTCCCAGGACATGTCCACGCCCTGGTGTGGCATGACCCGATTGTTCCACCAGTCCCTCAGATAGGTCTCATCCACGTTATCGTCGATATGCCAGTAGTCCCGGCTGGCCTTTGGATTGAAGTCTCGGCCGAATACCGGGCTGATCCGGTAGGCCAGCTCGGTGAAGATCTGAAAGTCGGTCTTGCTCTCGCCCATGGGTTGTATGACCTTCGGGCGATGGATGTAGTAGTGACCCTTGTACCAGGGCAGCGCCACATCATGGCGCTCGAAGTGGGTGGCCACCGGCAGCAGCACGTCGGCCCACAGCCCCGAGGGCGTGATGGTGGAGTCCATGCACACCACCAGCTCCAGCTTCTTTATGGCCGCGATCTCTTTGTTGATGTTGGTAAGCTGATTGAACCAATCGGAGCCCTGCCAGAAGATGCCCTTGATGTTGGGGATCTGTCCGTCAGTGGCATCATCGCGCTGCCACAACCCTATCTCCTCGCGTTTCACGTTGGGGTAGTTCAGCACACAATGGGCCCAACGGTCGGATTTGATGGAGGCAAACCAGATGTTTGAATACTGATCATAGGGATAGGCCACCGCCTCGGCATGCCAGACCTTACCCACCCCTTCGGCCGAGCCACCCAGCTTGCCGACGTTACCGGTCATGGTCTGCACCGCCGCCGCCATTCGGTTGTACTGTTCCCCGTAGGCGTTGCGGCCCGCCGCCCAGGAGGCCTTGAGGGCTGCCGGCTTGGTATTGGCGTACATGTCCGCCAGTTTCTTGATATCCTCCGCCGCTACACCGCAGATCCTGGCGGCCCACTCGGGGGTCTTGGGCTCACCGTCGTATTTGCCCAGGATGTAGTCCTTGAAATTCTCCATCCCCTGCTGTTGGGCCCATACCGGCATGGTCCCTGCGTCCATGCCCTGGCAGAAACGGTTAATGAAATCCTGGTCCTGCAGATTGTTGGTGAAGATGTAATGGGCCATGCCCGCCAGCATGGCCGCGTCGGTGTTGGGCCGAATCGGGATCCACCAGGCATCATAGGCCGCCGCGGAGTCCGTGTACTGGGGATCCACCACTACGAACTTGCAGCCATTCTGTTTGGCCTTGCGCATGTACATGAAGGTGTTGCCGCCGTGGAAGGTATAAGCGGGATTCCAGCCCCACATGATGAGGAGCTTGCAATAAGCGAAGGCATCATCCTCGTTGCCGTCTTCCGTCTGTCCGAAGGTCCAGCGCGAACTGGCGGTGGTACCCTGATAGGAGGGCACGGACCAGGAACTGGTGCGGCAACTGAACATGCCCAGGAACCGGGCCAGCAGTCCCTCGATCTGGTCGGACTTGTGCAGTACGCCAAAAGACGCACCGGCGTAACTCTGATCCAAAAGCGCGGTGGGACCGTAGGTGTTCTTGATGTGGTTCATCTTCTCCACCACGAAGTCCAGGGCTTCGTCCCAGCTCACACGCTTGAACCTGCCCTCGCCCCGCTCCCCCACGCGCAGCATTGGATACAACAGGCGCTCTGCCGAATACAGACGCTGGCGATAGGAGCGCCCCCGCAGGCAGGCCCGCAATTGAGGTTCGACCCTGTCGTCCTTGCCGAAATAACCGTCCCTCTGATAACGGCCGTCATCGGTGGAAAGACGGACGACGACGTCCTTCCATTTGTGGGCCACCAGCATGTGCCGGGAGCCGCAGTTGTGGGCGCAGCTCGTCACTACTGTCTGCAGCTGATCATCCTTGGGGTAGGGTTCGTAGGCAAAGGCCCTGGCTTGTTTGGCGGTTTTCAGTTCCACCAGTCCGCCGGCGGTCAGGACAGCACTTCCAACGGCGGTCGTCTTTAGAAAGGAACGCCGCGAGAGGTTCAGACGCTCATTAAGAAACTCGTATCGGTTCTTGCTACTCATCTGTTTTTCTCCGTTCGCCGGACGAGCGTTGGTCGAAGCAGATTACTTCGATGCCTGTTCTTGCGTTATCCGAAATCTAGGCTGGGATTCTGTTGGCCGGTCTTTTGCCCACTCGGGCACCTCCTCCCCCATGCCCTGCCAGGCGTGGCGTGGATAGGGGTAGGCGATGCGGTACCACTGACGCCCCCCATGACAGCCATAGCAGATATCCGCATCCTTCGTGCCAAGCTCTTCAATGGCCTCCGCTTTGAGATAGTTTACTCGGTGGCGGTTTGTGCGAATGCCCGCATGGCACAGTAGACAGTTGTTCTGAAACGTCTCCCGCGATTCTGCCCAGGGACCGGGGAGGCCCATCCTTTCGTAAGGATTCCTGCCGTGACACATCAGACAGGTCTCTGGATCGACCATCTTGCGCAGGGTGAAATCGGTCATCGCCACATCCGGCGGGATTGGCGCCTCTTCCCGGGGGTTGTTGCCCTGATGACAAGTTGTGCACTTCATATCCATCAAGTTCTTTGCCAAGGGCGTGACCAGATGGCGCCGATGAAAGGTCTCCTGCGGACCTTCGTAGGTGTTCAATGTCTGATACCAGGCCAGGGCCTCCGAGGCCTTGACACCGGCCGGCGATTGATCGAGGACTTTTCTGTCCAGTATTTCCCGGTGACAGCTCAAGCACTGTTCGTCGGTCGCCTGATCGATAGCCGGTTCGAAATGCATCGGGTGCCAACGTGCGTGTTCATACTGCTCTGCCTTTATTTCGCCTGCCAGAACCCAACTGCCACCGGCCAGTGCAGCACTCAGAAACACGATGTAGTGAAAAAGTGAAGTTTGAAATTTCATTGCCGGTACTCCTTGTTCCATACAAGCTGGAATGCGAGAAAAAAATCAGGCGCGTCCCTGCGCCCCTTTGTTTCCCTACTTGCTTCCATTGGCTGGGTTCAACGGCAGTCTCACCAAGGACTGCTTCTTCAACCTGTCGGCTTCCTTACCAGCCCTTCCCGGACATGCCGGACATTCCGCCCATACCGGACATACCGCCCATGCCGGACATGCCGCCCATGCCGGACATACCGCCCATACCGGACATGCCGCCCATGCCGCTCATGCCACCCATACCGGTGGCGGGATAGAAGTAGATCTGACCCTGGGGGGTGATCCTAAAGTAGCCAGCCATGCCGGACATGCCGCCCATACCGGACATACCGCCCATGCCGGACATACCGCCCATGCCACCCATGCCCATGCCG
>JAUXGQ010000167.1 GCA_030621975.1 Gammaproteobacteria bacterium
CGCAGGAATAGCAGGCTCTCTTTCAAGATGTTGCAACGCAGCTATCGGTGATTTAGACCGTCGTATGGTCGTAGATATTTGGTGTTTGAGGTACTAGCCTGTAGGAGCCGGCTTGCCGGCGAAGATAGCCGACACAGGGTGTCGGTTCGCCCGCAAGCGGGCTCCTACGGTGTGAATGGAGAGTTTTGAATAGAATGTGACACCGTGGAATCAGGCTGAGTGCCGGAGCGTTAACCGTGATGATGGCCCCCCGGTCCGTGCACATGCCCATGCTCGATCTCCTCCTCGGTGGCATCGCGTACATAGACGACCTGAACATCGAAATTCAACTGCATACCGGACAGCGGATGGTTACCGTCCACAGTGACCGTGTCTGCATCCAACCCGACAACCGTAAGGAGAATAGGTACACATGTACAATTGAACCTCCGCTCCCAATCCCCTATGATAGCCGCGAACTAAAATCAACAAGCAGCCTCAAGGAATGCCCGGCTCGATCGAGGTGAGGGATTAAACCCTACACCCCGGGAGGACACTAGGAGCAGCGGGCCAACGACCACTCGATCCCGAACAAGCCACATAAAGAGAACCGAACCCATGCGCGCCAACCGCAAGCTACTAATCCCCTGTCTGTTCCTGGTACCCCTGCTCGTCGCCGGCTGCGCCGAAGAACAGGTCGTTCCCGAGCGGCCGCGCCTGGTGCTGGCCATGAAGCTCGGCGACCCGTCCACCTTCGAAGACCGCTGGGTGCCGGGTCGGGCCAAGGCCACCCGCGAGCTGGACCTCTCCTTCCGGGTTGGCGGCCGCATGATCGCCCGCCCGGTAAACGTGGGCGACGAGCTCAAAAAGGGCGACCTGGTGGCCCAGCTCGACCCCACCGACTATGAGGTTGAGCTGCAGAACGCCGAGGGCAATCGCGATGAGGCCAAGGCAAAACAAACAGCGGCCCAGTCCCATCTGAACCGGCAGCTTCGAATCCGCAAGGAAGACCCCGGCGCCATCAGCAGGGCCTCCATCGAGCGCGCCCGGGAGGCACGGGATAAGGCGAAGGCCAACATCAAGGCCCTGGAGGCGGCGGTCTCCGATGCTAAAAACCGCTTGCAGCGTACCACCCTGACGGCGCCCTTCGCTTCGACGGTGGTGGCCAAATTCGCCGAGGCCTTCGAGGATGTGCAGGCCAATCAGAACATCGTGCGGCTGGTGGATACCTCCAAGATCGAGTTCCTGGTCAACATTCCCGAGCGCGATATCAGTATCATTGCGGAGGTCACGAATATCCGGGTGCAGATCGACGCCTTTCCGGGGGTGGAGATTCCGGCGCAGATCAAGGAGATCGGCACCGAAGCCAGCCAGACCACCCGCACCTACCCGGTGACCCTGATCATGGACCAGCCCGAGGGCTATACCGTCCTGCCCGGAATGGCCGGCCGCACCACCGGTGACGTTACGGGCGATCCCACGGGCGTGATCGTGCCCCTGTCGGCGGTATTCACCGAGGAAGGCGGCAGCCAGGCGGCCCTGCAGGGCCAGGTCGACGCGTCCCTGTCACCGGCCGAGCGGCCCACCTTCGTCTGGGTCGTCGACGAGGCCGACCTGACCGTCAAGCAACGCACCGTGGTGCCCGATGTCATCACCGCCCGGGGCATGCGCCTCAAGGAGGGCGTCAAAACGGGTGAGTGGATAGTCACCGCGGGTGTCTACTCCCTGGCCGAGGGACAGAAGGTCCGTATCAGCCAACAGCGTCAGGAGTAAGTCATGAACCTGGCCGCCATCGCAATCAAGAACAAGACAGTCACCTGGTTTGCCGTCGCCGTCATCCTCATCGGCGGGCTCGGCAGCTATTTCGATCTGCCCCAGCTCGAAGACCCCGCCTTTACCGTCAAGACCGCGGTGATCACCACCAGCTATCCGGGCGCCATCGCCAAGGAGGTGGAGCTCGAGGTCACGGACCGCATCGAGCAGGGGCTCATGGAGATGAAGGAGATCCGCTACGTGGAGTCCATGTCGAAGCCGGGCTTCTCCATGATCCGGGTCGAGATGAAGCCCGAGTACTGGTCGGACAAGCTGCCGCAGATCTTCGACGAAATGCGCCGCAAGGTGACGAAGATGGAAGCGTCCCTGCCCCCGGGCACCAGCAAGCCTGAGGTAGCGGACGACTACGGGCAGGTCTTCGGGCTGCTGCTGGCCCTCACCGGGGACGGCTACAGCTACGAGCAGCTCGAGCGCTACGCCAAGGACCTGCGCAAGGAGCTGAGTACGGTGGACGGCGTGTCCCGGGTCGACTTCTGGGGCCTGCGGGAGAAGGTGATCTATCTCGACACCACCCAGACCCAGCTCGCCAACCTGGGCATCAGCGAGGACAGCATCACCAATACCCTGAAGAACCAGAACATGGTGGTGGATGCCGGCTCCGTCGACGTCCTGGACCACCGCCTGCGCATCCAGCCCACGGGCGAGTTCCAGTCGCCCCGGGACATCGGCAACCTGACCCTGCGGCCTTCCGTCATCGACGTGGTCCAGCAGCAGGCCCGCGAGCGCAACCGCCGCGCCGGCTCCGAGCTGCTCCGCATTGCGGATATCGGCGACATCAGCCGCGGGCTGCGCGAGCCGGCGTCCCAGATGATGCGGCTCAACGGGCAGCAGGCCATCGGGCTCGCCCTGGCGCCGGTGCTCACGGATAACATCGTCGCGGTGGGCCAGCGGGTCGATGCGCGGCTCGAAGAGCTCATCTACGACGTCCTGCCGGTGGGCATCGAGGTGCACCGCATCCACTGGCAGTCCGAGGTGGTCGACGAGGCGGTGGTGGCCTTCCTGATCAATTTTGCCGAGGCGCTGGCCATCGTGCTGGTCGTGGTGGCCATACCCATGGGCTGGCGCATGGGGTTGATCATCGGCACCAATCTGGTGCTCACGGTCCTGGCGACCTTCATCATCATGAGCCTGTGGGGGATCGAGCTGCACCGCATCTCCCTGGGGGCGCTGATCATCGCCCTGGGTATGATGGTTGACAACGCCATCGTGGTGGCGGATGAGATTACGGTGAAGATCCAGCAGGGTATGGACCGTATCAAGGCGGCCACCGAGGCGGTGGCCAAACACCAGTTACCGCTGATCGGGGCCACCGTCATCGCCGTGATGGCATTCTTTCCCATCGCCATGTCGCCCGGCGACACCGGCGAGTATTGCCAGCATCTGTTCTATGTCGCCGGCGCCTCCCTGCTGGCAAGCTGGCTGCTGGCCCTCACCGTAACGCCGCTGCAATGCGTGGCCATGCTGCCGGAACCCAAGGGCGATGCCGATCCCTACGCGGGCGCATTCTACCAGCGCTTCCGGGGCCTGCTGGGGGGGGCGATCCGCTTCCGCTGGCTCACCCTCGCGGGTGTGTACGGGGTGTTGTTCCTTGCCATCGTCGGCTTCGGCCAGGTCGAGGAGCTGTTTTTCCCCAACTCGTCCATGCCCAAGTTCATGATCGACTTCTACGCCCCCTATGGCACGCGTATCGAGGCGGTGTCGGCGGACGTGCGGGACTTCGAGAAGAAGCTCATGGAGGACGAGCGGGTCGACAACGTCTCGACCTTCATCGGCGCCGGTCCACCGCGTTTCTACCTGCCGGTGCAGCCCGAGGACCAGATGTCCAACTATGCCCAGCTCATCGTCAACGTGCACGACTATCAGGATATTGTGGATATGATTGACGAGCTCGATGCCTGGGCCAAGGAGCACTATCCCAATGCCGTTATACCCATCAAGCCCTACGTGGTCGGCATCAGCAAGACCTGGCAGTTCGAGGTGCGGATCAGCGGGCCGGCGGTGGCCGACCCCGAGATCCTGCGGGCGGTAGCCTCCAACGGCGGTCAGGCGGTCGAGACCAGCCCGGATACGGCGGTCGTGCGCTCCGACTGGCAGCAGCGGGTGCAGCGCTTGGTGCCCGAGTACAACCGCGAACGGGCCCGCTGGTCCAACATCACCCGCGAGGACCTGGCCCGCACCACCAAACGCGCCTACGACGGACGTGACGTGGGTCTCTATCGCGAGGGCGACGACCTGATCCCGATCGTAATGCGCTTCGAGGAGGAAGAGCGCCGGGCCGTGGACGGGCTGCCCGACCTGCAGGTCAAGTCCGAGCTCGCCACCGAGGGCGTGCCCCTGAATCAGGTCACCGACGGCGTGCGCACGGAGTGGGTCGACGACATGATCTGGCGGCGCGACCGCAAACGCACCATCAAGCTGCAGGCCAATCCCCTGGTGAGCGTCACCCTGCCGACCCTGCGCGAGCAGATAGCGGACGACGTCTGGGCCACCAAGCTGCCGCCGGGTTACACCATGGAATGGGGGGGCGTGACCGAGGACGAGATCCTGGGCAACGAGCAGCTCATACCCGGCATCGTCCCCGCCGTCATCATCATGCTGTTCATCATGGTGGCGCTGTTCAACTCCTTGCGCGAGCCGCTGATCATCATCCTGACCGTTCCGCTGGCCATCATCGGGGTCACCGTCGGGCTGCTGGTGACCGGCTTCCCGTTCGGCTTCATCGCCCTGCTGGGGGTGCTCAGCCTCGCGGGCATGATGATCAAGAACGTGATCGTGCTGCTGGACGAGATCCGGAGCAACAAGAACCTGGGTATGGATCCCTACGATGCGGTGGTCAAGGCGGCCCTGTCGCGTCTGCGCCCGGTGCTGCTGACCTCGGCCACCACCTTCCTGGGGGTGCTTCCGCTGATCCAGGACGTGCTCTGGTCAGGGCTCGCGGTGGCTATCTCCGGTGGCCTGCTGTTCGGCACGGTCATTACCATGATATTCGTGCCCACCCTGTACGCGATCGTGTTCAATATTCGCGAGGGTAAGGGCGAGCGCGCCGAGCCGGAGCCCGCTCCCGCTCCCGCCAAGGCATAAGACCAAGGCCTACGCTACGGCTGCCCGTTGAGCGGGCAGCCGTAGGCCCTCAGGATGTAGGATGTGGTGAGCTTGCGAACCGCATCAATCGAGAAACATGACGGACTACCGCAGCTGCATACTGTCTTGCGAAACAAAAAGCTGGGGCGAGCCCCAGCCTACCGGGCCAAGCGGTCTCACATTCCGACATTCGTCGGTGGCCGCGAGTCGAGCCTCCGGGATGTTGGAATGTGAGACCTGACCCCGATCCGAGGCGCAGCAAAGCCGGGGCAAACTCCAGCCTTCTACATCTGCTGTTTGATGGTGATGGGCTATCAACGTTAAAACATTCTTTGTCATTTTGCACAAGACTTACAGACTACGAGACTAACCAATCAGGAGTAGATAATGGAACCATTGAAAACAACCCGAAATCTGGTGCTCGGAGCCGCACTCACCGCAATCGCATGTGGCTGGCAGGCCGCAGCAGCAGCCGAGGCGACGCCGGCGTATGTGAAACCGCCCATGAGACTGAACGCGGCATTGATCGTGCCGGACAACCTGATGGTA
>JAUXGQ010000340.1 GCA_030621975.1 Gammaproteobacteria bacterium
ACGCTTGAGCGTTACGGGCGGGTCGAGCAGCACCGTGTACTCGCGGACGAGACGCCCCTTCGGCCAGTTCACCTCCACCAGGAAATTAAGGAAGGGTTCTCTGATCGGCCGACGACTCGTGACGTGAATCACGGCGGAACCGTCCGGCTTTCTCTCTGGTTTGAAACGCAGCTTCGACAAGAGGAAAGGCCGCGCGACCCCTGCGCGTTCGAAGGCCTCGGGCGACGCAAGCTCGACCTTCACGTCTTCCAACTCGCCCGGCTTTACCGCAAGCAGGTCAATATCTGCATTAAATCCCTGATTCAGCACCGATCTGGGATGAATGTCACCCAGACCCAATGCGTGTGCGCCGGCAGGCGCAAGTGCTATCGAAATGGCCAATGCCAAGGGTAGCTTGCGAATCATATTTCCTCCTCGCCTCTTCCGACCGCACCAGACCCGCGCCCCGGGTAGCGAACGACTCCTTTGGCGACACATAGAATGGACTTGATGTTTATCAGGCAACTATAGCTTACAAATAGTCTTTTACCAGAAATTCAGCAATTTGCACACTGTTCAGCGCTGCACCTTTTCGGACGTTATCGGAGACCACCCACATGTCCAACCCATGGGAATGAGAGATGTCTTCACGAATACGCCCCACAAACGTAGCGTCCGTTCCCGCTGATTCTGTAACCGCAGTTGGATAACCCCCGTCTCTGTGCTCGTCCAGGACCTGGATACCCGGCGCCCTGCGCAGGAGTTCACGGGCCTGATCGGCGGTGATCTTGTCGCGGGTTTCGATGTGCAGGGCTTCGGAATGGCCGTAAAACACGGGAATGCGTACCGCCGTGGGGTTCACCAGAATGGATTCATCCCCCAGGATCTTGCGCGTCTCCCAGACCAACTTCATCTCTTCTTTCGTATAACCGTTGTCCTGAAAGGTATCGATGTGAGGCAGGGCGTTGAATGCGATCTGCTTGGGGTAGACCTGTGAGGTTATGGGTTTGCCGTTCAAGAGATTCGCGGTCTGGGTCGCAAGTTCCTCGATGGCTTCCTTGCCGGTACCGGATACCGCCTGATAGGTGCAAACGTTGATGCGTTCTATGCCCACCGCGTCATAGATGGGCTTCAAGGCCACCACCATCTGGATAGTGGAGCAATTGGGGTTGGCGATGATACCGCGGTTTTTATAATCGGCGATCGCCTCCGGATTGACCTCCGGCACCACCAGGGGAATATCGGCGTCGTAACGAAACTGGGAGGTATTATCGATCACGACGCAGCCGGCCTCAGCGGCCTTGGGCGCATATTCTCTGGAAATGGACGCCCCCGGAGAGAACAGCCCGATCCGCGCCCGCTTGAAATCAAAGGTGGACAAATCCTCGACCGTCAGCTGTCGGTTTCCAAACAGCACCTTTTTGCCGGCGGAACGGCTGCTGGCTACGGCGTAAATCTCGCCCAGCGGAAAGTTACGCTCGGCCAGGATCGACAACATGGTCTCACCGACCGCCCCCGTCGCACCCACAACGGCGACATCAAATCGTTCACTCATGGATGTATTTCCCGAAGTCTCAATAGATTACCTGTACAGGATTATTGCCCCGACAGCGCCGCCGCCACCGCATCGCCGATCTCGACAGTACCCACCTCCCGGCATCCATCCGACCAGATGTCAGGGGTCCGCAGTCCACCGTCGAGCACTTCGTCCACTGCTTTCTCGATACGCTCGGCCATCTCCGGTTCGTCCAGGCTGTAACGAAGCAGCATGGCCACCGACAGGATGGTCGCCAGAGGATTCGCTTTGCCCTGGCCGGCGATATCCGGCGCCGAGCCGTGAATCGGTTCGTACATGCCCTTGCCCCCCGCGTCCAGGGAGGCCGACGGCAGCATGCCGATGGAGCCGGTCAACATGGCCGCGCAATCGGAAAGGATGTCACCGAACATGTTCGTGGTCACGATGACGTCGAACTGCTTGGGTGCCCGCACCAGCTGCATGGCTGCGTTGTCCACGTACATGTGGCTCAGTTCTACCTGTGGGTAATCGTTGCCTATGCCGGACACCACCTCACGCCAGAGTTCGGTGCACTCCAGCACGTTCGCCTTGTCCACCGAACAGACGCGGCGCTCGCGCTGCATGGCGATATCGAAGGCCACGCGGGCGATCCGCTCGATTTCCGATTCCTTGTAGGTCAGGGTATTCAGGCCCAGTCGCTGACCGTCGTCCAGTGTGCGCACGCCCCGGGGCTGACCGAAATAGATACCACCGGTAAGCTCCCGTACGATCATGATGTCCAGGCCGAACACCACCTCAGCCTTGAGAGTGGAGGCGTCCGCAAGCTGGGGATAGAGTATCGCAGGGCGCAGGTTGGCAAAGAGCCCAAGCTCCGAACGCAGGCCGAGCAGCCCTTTTTCAGGCCGCATCGAGATGTCAAGCTGCTCCCACTTGGGTCCACCCACCGCCCCCAACAGCACGGCATCCGCCTCCCTGGCCAGGGCAAGGGTGGCATCGGGCAGCGGATGACCCGCGGCATCGTACGCACTGCCGCCCATCAGGGCTTCATCCATTTCCAGGTTCAGTCCGAAGTCCTGGCGCAGACAATCCAGGACCTTGACGGCCTCGGCTACGATCTCGGGTCCGATGCCGTCCCCCGGGAGGATCAAAATTCGTTTGCGCATGTCAGGATGGCCCTCTCACAATGCTCTGAACAGCCAGGGGTACCGCTGCCGGCGTTTGTCTTCGTATGCCCGTATCTCCGCGACATGCTGCAGGGTGAGGCCGATATCGTCCAAACCGTTCAACAAGCAGTGTTTGCGAAATTCATCCACCTGAAAATCGATGACAGCGTCATCGGGCAACCTGATCGTCTGTTTTTCCAGGTCGACGTTGAGTTCCAACGCCTTCTCCGCCGTCGCGAGTTCGAATAACCCGTCGATTATTTCGACTTCTAAAGCAATTGGTAATATCCCATTTTTGAAGCAATTGTTAAAGAATATATCCGCATAGCTGGGGGCGATGATCACCCTGAAACCAAAATCCCGAAGGGCCCAGGGTGCGTGCTCCCGGGAAGATCCGCAACCAAAATTCTCCCGCGCCAGCAAGATCCGAGCGCTTCGGTAGCGGGGATCATTGAGCAAGAAATCGGGGTTCAATGGCCGATCGGAGCAATCCATACCGGGCTCGCCGTGGTCCAGATAGCGCCACTCATCGAACAGATAGGGCCCGAATCCACTGCGCTGTATAGACTTCAAAAACTGTTTCGGAATAATCGCGTCCGTGTCCACGTTGGAGCGGTCCAGCGGGGCCACTACACCCTTGAAGGTCTCGAATGCTTCCATCTTATAGTTTCCTCGCATCCACGAAACGCCCGGCTATGGCCGTCGCGGCGGCGGTCGCCGGACTCACCAGGTGGGTGCGTCCGCCCTTACCCTGACGTCCTTCGAAATTCCGATTGGATGTTGATGCACAACGCTCTCCCGGCTCGAGGCGATCCGCATTCATGGCCAGGCACATGGAACACCCCGGATCACGCCACTCGAAACCCGCTGCGATAAAGGTTTTGTCCAGCCCCTCGTTTTCGGCTTGCTGTTTGACCAGGCCCGATCCCGGAACCACCATGGCCAGCTTGATGTTGTCGGCGACCTTGCGCCCCTTCACCACGGCCGCCGCTTCGCGCAGATCCTCGATACGGGAATTGGTACAGGAGCCGATAAAAATCTTGTCGAGATAGATCTCGGTCATGGGGGTTCCGGGCTCCAGCCCCATGTATTCCAGGGCGCGCCGCATACCGGCGACCTTGGTCGGGTCGGCCTC
>JAUXGQ010000108.1 GCA_030621975.1 Gammaproteobacteria bacterium
CACATTCTGGAACGCCGATCTATCCCGCCCCGCTGCGTTGCTCGTCACTTAAATAGGCCTGCTATTCGCGCTCCTCTCGCCTTGCTGGACGGGCATCTCGACACCCCAAAATGTGAATTAATTTCTACGCGAGCCCTTAGCAAAAGAATCCGTGTCTATCCGTGTTCATCCGTGGTTGCATTTGTGCGCAGCGAACTCGTGCCTGTTCTTGTTTCCTACCCATCGATTGCATATTCTTCTCTGTCAGGTTTCACAGCCGGCAACCAACACCCAAACCTTCTGTGAGAAACCGGATCGAACGGGGTCCCATGCGAATCCTCATCATCGAAGACGACGACAATACCGCAAGCTATCTGCTCAAGGGGCTGACGGAGAGTGGCCACACGGTGGACCGTAGCGCCGACGGCAAGGATGGGCTGTTCATGGCCATGGAGGACGATTATGACCTGATGATCGTGGACCGCATGCTGCCGGTTCTGGACGGTCTGTCCCTCATACGCTCCCTGCGCGCCGCCAACCGCAAGATGCCGGCGCTGATCCTGAGCGCACTGGGCGAGGTGGACGACCGGGTCGAGGGGCTTCAGGCCGGCGGGGACGATTACCTGGTCAAGCCCTTCGCCTTCGCGGAGTTGCTGGCCCGCATCGAGGCACTGACCCGCCGCAGCGACGCGCAGTCACCGGAAACCAAGCTTCGTGTCGGGGATCTGGAGGTGAACCTGCTGTCGCGCACCGTACGTCGGGCTGGCCAGCCTATCGAACTCCAACCCCGGGAGTTCCGTCTGCTGGAGTACCTGATGCGGCATGCGGATCAGGTCGTGACCCGCACCATGCTGCTGGAGAACGTCTGGGACTATCACTTCGATCCCCAGACCAACGTCATCGACGTGCACATCAGTCGGCTGCGCACCAAGATCGACAAGGGATTCGAGCGGCCCTTGCTGCACACGGTGCGCGGCGCGGGGTACCGGCTGAGCGCTAATTAGTATCTTGTCACAACGGCACCTGCTCAAGAGTTCCACCTTTCGTCTGGCCCTGGTGTATATGGGCCTGTTCGGCTCCTCGGTGCTGTTTCTGCTCGGTTTCATCTACTGGTCCACCGCCGCCTACATGGCCCATCAGGCCGACGAGACCATTCAGGCGGAGATCGCGGGGCTGGCTGAACGCTACCGAAGCGACGGCCTGACCGGGCTCTCGTCGGTGCTTGCCCAACGCTCCACAAGCCGGGTAGGCGGCAATGCACTCTATCTGCTGACCGACGAGTTCGGCACGCCCCTGGTTGGCAACCTCGACCGCTGGCCACCGGTAACGCCCGAGCCGAACGGCTGGCTCAACTTTTCCCTGGAACATGCGGGTCCCCGGGATGAGATACACCCGGCCCGGGCCCAGCCCTTTGTGCTGGAAGGGGGATATCGACTGCTGGTGGGCCTGGATATGCAGGGACTTCAGCAGACCGAAAGACGCATTATCACGGCCCTGATCTGGGGCCTGGCCATCACCCTGTTGCTCGCCCTCGCCGGGGGCACGCTGATGAGCCGCAGCATGGTGAGACGCATCGAGACCATCAATCAGACCAGCAGCCGCATTATGCACGGCGACCTTTCCCGGCGCATCCCCACGGAGGACTCCGACGATGACTTTGACCGCCTCGCGGCAAACCTCAACCGCATGCTGGACCGCATCCAGGCGCTGATGGAGGACGTGCGGCGGGTCTCGGACAATATCGCCCATGACCTGAAAACCCCTTTGACCCGTCTCAGGAACTCGCTGGAACTACTGGGAGCTTCTCAGGAGGACCCGGAAGAACGCCAGCAGTTGGTGGAAGGGGCGCTGCGGGAGGCGGATGGTCTGTTGGCCACCTTCAATGCACTGCTGCGCATAGCGCGCATCGAGTCCGGTGCCCGCAGAGAGGGGTTCAGGCCGGTGGATCTGGCAGGGCTGGTACGGGACGTGTTCGAACTCTACCAACCCCTGGCGGAGGAGAAGGGACAACGGCTGGCCCTGGATGTCCGGGTCAACGCGCAAATTCAGGGGGACCGCAGTCTGCTGTCCCAGGCCCTGGCCAATCTGTTGGACAACGCGGTCAAATACACCCCGGCGGGCGGCGAGATCGGCCTCGGCCTGCGCAGCGAGGACCAGGCGCCGGTCATCGTCGTCTCCGACAGCGGCCCCGGCATTCCCGAGCCGGAGCGGGGCAAGGTGTTTACCCGTTTCTATCGCCTGGAAACCAGCCGCAGTACACCGGGTAACGGCCTCGGGCTGAGCCTGGTGGCCGCGGTGGCGGAACTGCACCGGGTGCACATAGCGTTCGACGACAACCGCCCGGGACTGGTCGTGCGTCTGCTTTTTTCACCCAACATTAACAATCTGTAATCTTCCGGTAGGATCAGGGTAAGGCACCCCGGCGCAATATTGTTCAATACTGTGTTAATTCGCGTCCATCCGTGGTTAAGATCTTTCCTATGTCGATGACTTGGAAAACGACCTCCCTGGCGTTGGTCTTGTGCGCCCTCGCCGTCGCTGCCTCTTTCCATGTCCTGCAAAACGCCGACGAAAACATCCCGACCGCCAGCCTCGTACGCCACACGGGGGTCGTGGACGCCAAAACGATCGCGGTGCAGAAGGCCAGTATCATCGCCGCCGCGGGCCAGAACGCTGTGGCCTATATCAACGCGGCGCGCGGTCGACTCCAGGCCGATGACCTCGCCGGAGCGAAACGCTTCGCGGCCCAGGCCAGCGCGATCCTGGAGCAGATCCGCAACGCCCTGCACCGCCATCGGGATAACCGCAAGGCCGGCGAAGCGCTGCGCGTCCCCCTCTGGGCCCAGGTCAGCCTGAAGGAGAAAGGTGCCACGCCCGCGGCGCTGGAGTCCAGGTTGGAAGAGGCCACCGCCTACGCCATCCAGGGCGAGCACGACAAGGTGGTCGAGGGCTTGGCGACATCGGGCGTCGGGGTGGTCTACAGCTACATAGACATGCCCCTGGATGCAACCCTCGGCCGGCTCGACGCCGCGCGCGCGGCGATGGAAAACGGAGATGCAGCCAAGGCCCTGGCGCTGCTCAGCGCCGCCACCGATGGCCTCACCTCGGAGACCCTCGAGATCGGCACGACAGCCGAGGGGCAAACAACCGCACCGGACGACGCCTGACTAATCAATGATCGGATCAAACTGGAGTTAGCTATCATGCACGCACAGACTGCCCCGGTGCCCCCGCAACCGGGAAACGACGTCCAATCCGCCTTCCAACGGCTGCGCGACGATATCAACCAACGTATCCTGGGCCAGGAGGCCCTGGTAGACCGCCTCCTCATCGCCTTGCTCGGCGACGGACACCTACTGGTGGAGGGTGCGCCGGGACTGGCTAAGACCACCGCCATCAAGGAGCTGGCAGCCCGCACCGAGGGCAACTTCCACCGGGTGCAGTTTACCCCCGACCTGTTGCCCGGCGATCTCACCGGCACCGAGGTATTTCGCCCCCAGCAGGGCAGCTTCGAGTTCCAGCGCGGGCCCCTGTTTCACAACCTGGTGCTGGCCGATGAGATCAACCGTGCACCGGCCAAGGTCCAGTCTGCCCTGTTGGAAGCCATGGGGGAACGCCAGATTACGGTGGGCAAGCACACCTATGACCTGCCGCGTCTGTTCCTGGTGATGGCCACCCAGAACCCCATCGACCACGAGGGTACCTACCCCCTGCCGGAGGCCCAGATGGACCGTTTCCTCATGCAGGTCAACATCGGCTACCCGGACGCGGACAAAGAACACAGCATCCTGGAGATCGCCCGCCGCGAGGCCGCGGCCGAACAGCCCGCGCCGCGCCGGATACTGACCGAGCGGCAGGTGTTTGCCGCCCGCGCCGCGGTCGCCGGCCTGCATATGGCCAAACCGGTGGAGGACTACCTGGTGCAGGTCGTGCTCGCCTCGCGGGATCCCGGACCCTATGGCACAGACCTGGCGCGCTGGATCGAGTACGGCGCCAGCCCGCGCGGCAGCATCGCTCTGGACCGCTGCGCGCGCGCCCACGCCTGGCTCAACGGGCGGGACTATGTGTCCCCCGAGGACGTCCAGGCCCTGGTCTTCGACGTACTGCGCCACCGCATCCTGGTCACCTATGAGGCCGAGGCAGACGGTGTGGACAGCGAGCGGGTGATCGCCGAGCTGTTGGCAAGGGTCCCGGTGGCGTGAAGCCCCATTACGGATACTGATTGAGGAAGAACGCCATGCCGCAACCAGATACCGGCGCCGACCATGGCATCCGGGTTACTAAGGAAACACTGATCGGGCTGCGCCGCCAGGCCCGCGCCCTGAACCTGCCCCTGAGCCGTCCCGCGGCCTCACTGCTGACGGGTCGTCACCTGTCCCGTTTCCGCGGGCGTGGTATGGACTACCAGGAGTCGCGCCACTACCAGCCCGGCGATGATATCCGCAACATGGACTGGCGGGTCACCGCCCGCGCCGGGGCGCCCCACAGCAAGCTTTTTCAGGAGGAGCGGGAACGCCCGGTGGTGCTGCTGATGGAGCTCGGCCCCAGCATGTTCTTCGGTACCCGCGGGGTATTCAAATCCGTGCAGGCCGCCCGGGTTGCCGCCCTCCTCGGCTGGGCGGCGGTGGCCGACGGCAACCGTGTCGGCGCCCTGCTTTTCAATGGCGAACACCGGGAACTTTCTCCTACCGGCGGGCGGAGGGGGATGCTGCGCCTGATTCGCGCCCTGATCGCGCACACCGATCCGGCCCATGGCCTCAGCAACGCCGCGCCCGCCATAGGCCTGAGCGCGGCCCTGGAACGTCTGCGCCGGGTGACCCGCCCCGGCAGCCTGGTGTTTCTGGTGAGCGATTTTTTCTCCATCGACGCGGAGACGGCCAGACATCTGCGCTACCTGCGGCGTCACAACGACCTGGTCGCCCTGCACATCACCGACCCCCTGGAACTCGCGCCGCCGCCGGCGGGCCGCTATGGGGTCAGCGACGGCCGCGCGACGAGCATCCTGGACACCCACAGCCGCCAGGTGAGCAGCCACTATGCCGACTATCTCGCCCGACACCATGCGCAGGTGGAGGAACTTGCGCGGCAGGCCAGGGTACCTTTGTTGCGTCTCAGCACCGCGGCAGACCCTCTGCGGGTACTGCGCGCGGGGCTGCACGGGGGGGTGGGCGCGGTCACCGATCTGGAGAGCGTCGCATGAATCCCCAGCTGGACCTGCGGGATATCCATGCACCGGCGGACCCGGCCTTCTGGCCCCCCGCCCCGGGCTGGTGGCTGGTGAGCGGGCTGATCCTTATCCTGCTGGTGCTGGTGGCGGTGAAGGGCCTCAAGGCCTGGCGGAGACAGCGCCGACGCCGTCGCGTCCTCAAGCAGTTGCAGGCACTGTCAACCTTGGGGTCGGGACCTGAACTGGCGGCCCGGGTCTCGGAGCTGCTCAAGCGGGTGGCCCTGGGCGGCTTCGCACGACGGGAGGTGGCCTGCCTCAGCGGCCGGGCCTGGTTGACCTTTCTCGACCGTACGGGCGGCAACGACCGCTTCACCCAGGGCCCCGGCCGCGCCCTCGCCGACGGCCCCTATCTGGCAACCGCAGAGTTCGATGCCGGGGGTCTGGTGGCGCTGGCTAAAGACTGGGTGAGGAGGAATACATGAACCTGGAATTCGCCTGGTCCTGGGTGTTCGTCGCCCTGCCCTTGCCCTGGCTGGCGGCTCGGCTGCTGCCGCGTGCCCCGCTAGCGGCGGGCAGGGCCTTGAGGTTGCCCTTTTACGGACAGATCGCGCTGGCGGCAAAGCATGTCGACTCAAGCTCGCGACGCTGGCGGCTGCTACTGGCGGTACTCGCCTGGTTACTGCTGGTGTTCGCCGCCAGCCGGCCCCAATACCTGGGGGAGCCAATCCCGATTCCCCTGGTAGGAAGGGAATTGATGCTGGCGGTGGACATCTCGGGTTCCATGGCGGCCGAGGACATGATCCTGGGCAACCGGATGACCGACCGCCTCACCGCGGTCAAGGCGGTGGCGGGGGACTTCATCGAGCGGCGCGCCGGCGACCGCCTGGGACTGATCCTGTTCGCCCGCAACGCCTATGTACAGACGCCTCTGACCCACGACCGAGCCACTGTCAAGACGCTTTTGTACGAGGCTGCCATCGGTCTGGCGGGGAAGGAAACCGCCATCGGCGATGCCATCGGCCGGGCGAACAAGCGACTGCGCGAACGGCAGGCCGGAAACCGGGTGCTGGTACTGCTCACCGACGGCGCCAATA
>JAUXGQ010000458.1 GCA_030621975.1 Gammaproteobacteria bacterium
GCGTTTTGCGCCATGTTGGAAATCGAACCCCCGGAGCGTGAGATGGTCGCGTGGCTGGTTAGGCACCACTTGATGATGTCCCAGACGGCACAGCGGAAAGACCTCTCGGACCCGCAGAATATCCAGCAATTTGCCGAATTGGTGGGTAATACCCGTTACCTCGACCATCTCTATCTTCTGACCGTGGCCGATATCGCAGGGACCAGCCCCAAGTTGTGGAACAACTGGAAGAACAAGCTGCTCTGGGAGCTTTACCTGGCAACCGGGGATGCCTTGAGGCGCGGCCTGGAAAATCCGATCAAGCGCGCCACGCGTATCCGGGAAACACGGGCGGCAGCTTTGAGCCGTCTGCTGCGCCGGGGGGGGGGACCGATCTGATCAACCAACTCTGGGATACTCTGCCCGAGTATGCGTTTTGGCGCCTGAGTCCGGACCAACTCGAATGGACCACCGAGACCGTGGTGAGCGATGGGGAACGTGAACAGCAGATCGCGGTGCGCCCGGTCCAGCCCCATGGCGTTTCGGAGTTGCTGGTCTGTGTGCCGGATCATGACGGTCTGTTCGCCTCGATCACTTTCATCCTCGATGAAATGGGGCTGGACGTGATGTCTGCCCGGGTGCTGACAACCAACGATGAGTGGAGTTACGACCTGTTCCAGTTGATGGATCAACACGGTGATGTCCTGAACGAGGTCGATGCCGCGGAATTGGTCCGGCGGCTGGAATTTGCGACCCGGGATTGTAATCCCCGGGAGCCGGTCAGGCGCACGATGCCGCGCCGCCTGCGTCATTTTTCATCCGATCCGGACATTAAGTTCAGCAAAGACCCGGACCAGGCCGGGTCGGTCCTGCATATCCATTGCAATGACCGGCCGGGCTTGTTGTCTCAAATTGCCGCAGCCATATTCAAACAGGGTATACAGGTTCACAACGCACGAATTGCGACTTTTGGGGAGCGTGTTGAAGACACGTTCCTGGTCAGTGACCCGGAACATCAGCCGCTGACAAAAGACGCCAGGGATGCGTTGGTCGAAACGCTTTTAGAACATATTGAGGAAGGCTGATGAAAGCACTGATCGAGGCCGCCTGGGAAGAACGCCACAACTTGTCTCCCGCGAGTGCGCCGCTGGAACTGAAACAGGCGGTCGAGGAATGTCTTGACGGGCTTGAAGCCGGCCGCTTACGGGTTGCCGAACCCCGCGGTGCGCCGGGCGAGTGGAAAGTGAACCAGTGGCTGAAAAAGGCTGTTCTGCTCTCATTCCGCCTGCACGATAACGAAGTGATCGAGGCGGGTTTTACCCGTTTCTACGACAAGTTGCCGCTGCGTTGGGGCAACGGGTCCGGTAACCGGATCGACCAGACCGGGGCACGGATTGTGCCGCCCGCGACGGTTCGCCGCGGCGCGCATATCGGTCACGATGCGGTGCTGATGCCAAGTTACGTGAACATCGGCGCCTATGTCGGAACAGGCACCATGGTGGATACCTGGGCCACGGTTGGTTCCTGCGCCCAGATCGGCTCCAATGTTCACCTCTCCGGAGGCGTGGGCATCGGCGGGGTACTCGAACCCCTGCAGGCCAACCCGACCATCATCGAGGACGACTGTTTCGTCGGCGCCCGTTCCGAGGTCGTCGAAGGCGTGATCGTGGAACGGGGCAGCGTGTTGTCGATGGGCGTGTACATCGGCCAGAGCACCCGAATCTACAACCGCGAGACCGGTGAAGTCCTGCGTGGCCGGATTCCCGCCGGGTCGGTGGTGGTGCCGGGGTCCGTGCCCGCCGAAGATGGCAGCCACTCGCTCTACTGCGCGGTCATCGTCAAGCAGGTAGATGAGAAAACCCGCGCCAGCACCGGCGTGAACGAGATTTTACGCAATATTGAATAAACCAGGATGACTACATCTAAAGATGTCGAACGTACTACAACTGACTACAGAGTTAACCGCCCGGCCTTCAATTACGCCGGATGACGCGGATTGCCAGCGCCTGATAGCCGAGCGGCTGTTACCGCTGGGTTTCAAGGTGGAGTGGTTCCTCTGCGGAGACGTCAGCAACGTCCTCTTCACCCACGGCGTCACCCGTGGCGCAGGAGCGGCTTCTAGCCGCGAATCCTCCCCATCTATATGGTTCCTCGGCCACACCGACGTAGTCCCCCCCGGCCCCGAGGAACTGTGGACCTTCCTGCCGTTCCATCCGGATCAAAAAGGCGGGGAATTGTACGGCCGCGGTGTGGCGGACATGAAAGGCGCGGTCGCGGCGATGGTGGTGGCGCTGGAAACATTCGCGCTGCAGCACCCGGAGCACGGTGGACAAATCGGCCTGCTGCTGACCAGTGACGAAGAAGGCGCGGCCGTTGACGGCATCGTCAGGGTGACAGAAGAGTTGAAGCGCCGCGGTACCTGGCCTGATCATTGCCTGGTCGGCGAACCATCCAGCCAGGAGCGCCTGGGTGATACCGTGCGGGTGGGCCGGCGTGGCTCCATTTATGTACACCTGAAAGTCAACGGAATCCAGGGCCACACGGCGTTTCCCGAAAACCTGGACAACCCGGTACACGCGATTGCGCCTTTCCTGGATGATCTCGTTGATCTGCAGTGGGACACGGGTGACGAGGACTTTCCCGCCAGCCATTGCCAGGTGGCGTATCTGCAGGCCGGAACCGGGGCCGGAAACGTAACGCCGGCAAATGTGGAATTGATTGCCAATTTCAGGAATGGCCCGGATTCACCAGCCAAAGCGATCGAGGCTCGTTTCCGCAAGCTGCTGCGTAAACATGACATCGAAGATTACGAGATCAAGTGGGAGATCATGGGTGAGCCTTTCCGCAGCCCTGCAGGCAAACTCCGCGAGGCGGTGGTTGCTGCGGTCGGGGAAGTTCTCGGGGAGTCACCGGACCTGAACACCGGGGGCGGCACCTCGGACGGGCGCTACATGGCGCCACTGGGCTGTGAAGTCCTCGAACTGGGCCTGCTCAACACAACCATCCACCAGGTGGA
>JAUXGQ010000457.1 GCA_030621975.1 Gammaproteobacteria bacterium
AATTGTCTTTGAGAACGTAACCCGAGGCACCCGCCTCTTGCGCTTCGAGCACGGCAGAAGGGTCCTCGTGCATGGTAAGCAGGATAACCTGAGTGTTAAAGCCGGCATCGACCACCCTGCGGGTGACCTCGATTCCGGTCATTTCCGGCATACTGATGTCCAGGATGGCCACATCCGGCCGAAGCGATTCAATGAGCCCCCAAGCCTCTCGGCCGTTGCCGGCCTGGGCCAAGAGCTCCATCCCCTGCTCCGCTCCGAAAGGGGGTTCCAGACCCTGACGGATAATGGCGTGGTCATCCGCCAGAATGATTTTTATTGGCATTCGCTGCGCTCAACATGTGCTGGAGTCACCGTTCTATTCCCCAGTTTCCCTGCCTGCGGCAAACCATCACGGCATCCGAGGGTTCGCCGTGTCCGGTAGCACCATCCTCGATGAGGCCGCCTTCGCCACGGCACCGCTGTTGGCCGCGGTAACCCCGTCACTTGCATCAGCCAAAGGGTCATTGATCCTCATCGGGTCTGCAGGCGGGCGGTCGGGCTTCTTCTTCGATGCGGCCGCACCCGATGGAAAAAACGCGCAGGATTACTTTCGGATGCTGATCAAGCACACGGACTGTCCGCGCATGGACCCTGAGTTCGTGGAAGCTGAACGCCGCCTGCTGGGCGAGAACGCTTTCGCGATGGAATACTGCAGCGAGTTCAGATCCGACTCTGCCAACTTCTTCGGCGCCGATGCACTACGGGCTATCTTTCAGCCCGACGACGAGCTGGACGCTCCACCCGAGCACCTGCCCCAGGACACCACCCCGATCGATGTGACGTCCGCTCTCCAGCCCACCGATGATGACGTCCGGGCGGCGATGGACTCCCGCATTCGACCTAGCAGTTATTTGTACGAATGAACACCACCACACACTATACGAACGCGAGAACCCGATTATGACGGCTATCCCTATGATGACCCTTGATGCGCCCGAACCGGACCGTTACAGCGCTTTAACGCTGAAGGAGTTGCGGGCTGCCGGCTTCCAGGAGAAAGGACCCACCACCGAGATCCTGGCCTTCGATCCAGCAGGCGCCGGGGCCGACTCCCCTGGCCTGGTATGGGTGACCCGTCGGACCTTCATCCTCGGCGATTACCCATATGAACCTGATAGTTCCGCGCAACCGATCATGCGCATTCGGGCGGCCGTGGCCATGGTTCCGGATTCAAGCTACGCGGAACAGGAAGCCCGGTGTCTGACCTGGCATCGCAGAATGATGGCGGCGCAGCGTGCCGACCAGGTCGAACAGCACGCCGTCTGCATCGAGACCAACGGGGTGGGGTTTGCCCTCGGGGACCAGCTCAAGCGGAAAATCGGGAAGTTCTGCCTGCCTTACACCACGGTGGCGGCAGCCGATAAAACATTCAAAGGCGGGAAGGTCTTGATGCCTCGTGGTCCGGCACTCGGTCTCCTCCGTGCCCACATGGTCATGCACCGCCTCAAAGCCTCCGACGATGCCATCGGCATGGAGGATCTAGGCCGGCAGTTGGACTCCTTCCTGCGCAGCGAGAAGAAGAACGGCAAGCCGGAGGCCATGGCAGGAGAGCATGATGATCTGGTGCTCCCGCTCGCAGCCTGTTGCTGGATGTCGAATCGGATATTACCGTTGCGCCTCCCGACCGATCCGGCCGCAGGGTATCGTCGCCGACGGAACAGGACACGCCGCTGATGGAACCCTCGATCAACCTGGACCAGGTACCGGACCAGGCCACGCTCCGGTACTGCTACGCGAACAGCGCCAAACTCCCCGGCGTGGTCTGGATCCCGAGTGAAGCCCTGGCGGTGATCGGCATCGCGGACATGGAGATAACTGCCAACCGGGCCACCGGTATCGTATGCCTGCCTGGTGGTATCTATCAGGAGATTGCCTGGTGGGGCCAGAGGACCATCAGCCGGGATAAAATCGACCAGCGCTCCCCCGTGGATGATGATCTGCTGGTGTTCTCCAGTAAGCGGGTATTCCGGGACTGGTGCCGGCGCTGGTCGGTGAATGCCACTTCCTACGATGGAGCCGATACAGGCGATTAGGCGGCCGTACCCTGCCTACTCTACTGCTTAATGGAGATAGGCCCTCAGGGACGGCCTGAGCGCTCCCTGGTGGGTTCAGAATCGATATCCGGCGGCAGGTATCCCCGGTCGATTTCGTGGTCGACATTGTGGCCGCGAGATCTGTTCCAGCCACCACATCCCGATCCCTCCGGATGTTCGACTCGCTGTACGTAAGGTTTTTGCGGATCCCTCTACTCCCGAATGACAGCCGACGTTGCCAGTGGCGAGGATATGTGTTTGGCCTTGGCGGGAAGTAGCTGAGATTAGTAGTGTGCAAGAATTGGTTCAACAGCATAGGCCGCCAAACGGCGGCTACTTCGCGTTAATCACAACTGGGGTATGCACTTAACTCCGGTAACCACAAGATGTAGTATTATGAAGCACTACCAAGTTCACTGCTGTAACCTGTGCATTGGATCACCACAAAATTTCGCGTTTGACGCCCCTGGCGCGCCGTAATCTCGTCGATGACCTCATCTTGGCACATCGTTTCGACCAGCTACCAGAAGCTGTAGCGCACCGTTCCAGCTTTCTTAACGAAAACCACAACATGTAGTGGTTACCGGAGTCAACTGCATACCCCAGAATCACAATTCTAAACGCACAATAAACACTGCGGCGTGTGTCGGCGAGTCTGCGGTCGCAGCCGACGGTCTTGCAATTGCTGGTCCGATATCAACGCAACTGGCCGCTGCCGCTTTCAATCTCACTCCGGGGCTCCGTACGGCCGCCGAGATACTGGGCGAGGAACCCTTCGATGAAGCCATTCATTTGGAGGCGGTTCTCGGGGCGGGCGAAGGAGTGGCCCTCATCCGGGAAGACAATATAGGTGACCTCTAAGTCCTTGGCACGCATGGCTGAGACTATTTGCTCAGACTCGGCGATATTGACCCGGGGGTCATTGGCACCCTGAATC
>JAUXGQ010000535.1 GCA_030621975.1 Gammaproteobacteria bacterium
CAAGGGCCCGAAGAAGCGGAAATACGTCAGCATCGTCGCCGACTGAGCGCGGGTAACAAGCGCTCCTGGAAGGCCTCGTCATCTGACGGGGCTTTTTGCGTTTAGGGCTTGCGCCAAAAAGGTGAAGTTATGTTGAAGCGAGCCCTCAGGGTGCGGGAATGAAGTTTATCGACGAGGCGTATATTCGGGTCGAGGCGGGCGACGGTGGCAACGGCTGTGTCAGCTTCAGGCGTGAGAAGTTTATCCCCAAAGGCGGTCCCGACGGAGGGGACGGGGGCGATGGGGGTAAGGTATTTCTGGTGACCGATGCCGGGTTGAATACCCTGGCCGACTTTCGCCACCGTCGCATCTACAAGGCGGAGCGCGGCCATAATGGCAGCGGCCGCAACCGCACCGGGAAAAGCGGCGCCGACCTGTACGTACGGGTGCCCCTGGGTACCCGGGTCAGCGATCGGGATACGGGCGAGCAGATAGGCGATCTCCTGGAAAAGGCTCAGGAGCTGCCGGTCGCGCGCGGGGGGTTCCACGGGATCGGCAATGCCCGTTTCAAGAGCAGCACCAATCGTGCCCCCCGCCAGTCGACCCAGGGAAGTTTTGGAGAGTGCCGCAATCTCCAGTTGGAGCTGATCCTGCTGGCCGATGTGGGACTGCTGGGCCTGCCGAATGCCGGCAAGTCGAGTTTGATCAGGAAGCTGTCCAGCGCCCATCCGAAGGTCGCCGATTATCCTTTCACAACGCTTTATCCCAATCTCGGAGTAGTCAGCCCGGACACCGATCGCAGTTTCGTGATAGCGGATATCCCCGGGCTCATCGAAGGCGCTGCCGAAGGCGCCGGCCTGGGCGCCCGTTTTCTCAAACATCTGTCCCGTACCCGATTGTTACTTCACGTGGTGGACATGGCCCCCGCGGCCGATGCCGCGGGTCCCGCGGATGCGGTCAGGCGCATCCTGCAGGAACTGGAAAAGTTTGGTCAGGGTCTCGCTGGGCGCGAGCGCTGGCTGGTTCTGAACAAAATGGATCTGCTGAACCCCGACGACTTCGAACAACGGCGCCAGGCGTTACTGGGCGACCTGGGTTGGGAAGGGCCGGTATTCGGCATCTCGGCCTTGACGGGGGAGGGAACCCGGGGATTGATGTACGCTTTGATGGAGCGCCTTGAAGAACTCAGAAAGGCTGACGATACCCTGGACGCAGAACCTATCGATGACGAACCTTGGGATCCTTTGGCGGAAAAAGAGTAAGGCCATGATGTCGCGTGACAGGATACCGGCGACCCGGCGCTGGGTGGTGAAGATCGGCAGCGCTTTGCTTACCGCCAATGGCAAGGGGTTGGCCAGCGATTCTTTTTCGTCCTGGGTCGAGCAGATGGCCGCCTGGCGGTCGACCGACAAGGACCTGGTAGTCGTGTCCTCCGGGGCGGTTGCCGAAGGTATGAGCCGGATGGGTTGGCGGGTACGTCCCCACAGCTTGCACGAGCTCCAGGCCGCGGCCGCCATCGGCCAGATGGGTTTGATCCGGGCCTATGAGATGTGCTTCCAGAAAGGAGGGCTGCATACGGCCCAGATTCTGCTCACCCGGGAAGATCTCGGGGACCGTGAGCGCTATCTGAACGCCCGCAGTACCCTGTTTACGCTGCTCAAGCTCGGTGTGGTGCCGGTGGTGAACGAAAACGATACGGTTGCCACCGATGAACTGCGCTTAGGCGACAACGATACCCTTGCCGCGCTGGTCGCCAATCTGGTGGAAGCGGATCTGCTGGTGTTGATGACCGATCAGGACGGTCTGTACGAGAGTGATCCCCGGTTCAACCCCGACGCCCGCCTGGTCCACGAGTTTCGGGTGGATGATCCGCGACTGGACAAAATGGCCGGCGGCAGCGTGAGTGGCCTGGGGCGGGGCGGCATGCTGACCAAAGTGAGTGCGGCACGGCTTGCGGCGAGATCGGGTACGTCCACTGTCATCGCGCCCGGGGGGTGTACCGACGTACTGAGCCGGATTGCCCGCGGTGAGGAGATTGGTACCCTCTTGATTCCGGCCCAGGAGGCCCAGACCGCCCGCAAGCGCTGGCTGGCCGGGCAGTTGCAGTTGCGTGGCCGGCTGACCCTCGATCAGGGGGCGGTCAGGGTGTTGCGGGAATCGGGATCCAGTCTCCTGGCGGTGGGAGTGAAGGCCGTGGAAGGGGGGTTTGCGCGCGGTGACGTGGTCGCCTGCATCGACGAACAGGGCCGGGAGATCGCTCGGGGACTGGTGAACTACGATGAGGGCGAAACACGCCGCATTATGGGCCAACCCAGCAGTCGGTTCGAGGAAATACTGGGCTATCTGGACGAGGAGGAGCTCATCCACAGAGACAACCTGGTGCTGGCTTAGGCAGAAAAAAACCGGCCTTGGGCCGGTTTTTTCCGAAGTCGTTGCCAGTTCCTGCGGGCTACATGGCCCTGATCTGGCTGTTCAGGCGGCTCTTGTGGCGGGCAGCCTTGTTTTTGTGGATCAGGCCCTTGTTCGTCACACTGTCTATGACGGGTACAC
>JAUXGQ010000125.1 GCA_030621975.1 Gammaproteobacteria bacterium
GAAGACGGCGTTCAACGTCCTCAGGGACCCCAATCTGGCGCTGGTAGCCGAACGACGCATTCAGCCCTAAACCCTCCTGGGCAGGTCAGGCTGGAGACCGCGCGGACACCTCTTTCAAGGGAAGCGGGGCGCTGCGTTGTGCTTCCGGCCCTGCGCACTTCTTCCGCACACCAGGAAAAAGGCTGAAGCCCTCCTTCCCTTCCAGATAACTCAGCAGGTCGACCAGGTGGTTTTGAGCCTCCAGCAACCGTTCTCGGCCTATCAGGTTTCCCGTTTCCTCCGCGTTGCGCAAGGCCTCGAGGCTCTGTTGAACGGACTCGCTGTCGGAAAGGGGAGGCAGCGCCAGGCGCTCCTTGAACTCGTAGTAGGATATAGTGTCGAGCTCGATCCCATGCTCTCCCCGGATCCTGCTCATTACCATCTTGCCGAGGGCTTTCTGTTCGGTGTGGGAAAAATTGAATGGACTCGCGGGGTGTTCCGGGTCCGTAGTAGCGAAGGCCCCACGCACACCCTCCGCAAACCGAATGACTACCGGGTTCTGGGTGTAGGGACCGTAGCGAGAGACAGTCGTCAGCCATCCGAAGAACCGGACTACGAGATAGAGGGTCTCTTCGGCGTGGGTTCCTGCCAGGGCCTGCTGGTGCAGAGAGTTCATCCCGCCGAGTTCCAGAATATTGTAGATACGGCTCTGCAGGTCCTCGCAGGCCGACAGGAAGGGGTTGACGTACAAGGCCGCCATCCTTGCACGTTCCTTTTCGCGGTTCTTCTCCTGGTCCTGGGACCAGGTCCAGACGGCCCATGCGCCCATTGCCAAAGGAATGATCCAATTCATGGGAAACCCCTGTTGTGTCCGCGCTCGGCTCTGTCACCGATATTTCAAGAACTCGGAAAGAATACAGAATCCAGACCTGTTTTTCCAGGAGCGCGCGACACGGGGACGGCGACAACGGCGGGCACAACCTGATTCAAAGGGCGGGCGCGGTTAGTCCCTTTGCGATGTATCGGCCTTTCTCACCGTACCACACGTCGTGAAGGGGCATCGGCTTGCCTATATAATAGCCTTGCGCATAATCTACGCCCAGCGTTTGCAGAACATCCAGGACATCCTGAGTTTCCACGAATTCGGCGATGGTTTCCAGGCCCATGACGTGTCCCAGCTGGTTGATGACCTCAACCATCGTTTGGTCCACGGGATTCTCCGTCAGATGACGGACGAATGATCCGTCGATCTTAAGATAATCCACTGGCAGCGTCTTCAGATAGCTGAAGGACGCGAATCCGCTGCCGAAGTCGTCCAGGGCAAAACGACAACCCATTTCCTTGAGTTCATTGACAAATCGATTGGCATGGGAAAAGTTTGCGATTGCCACCGTTTCAGTAATCTCGAAACAGAGCAGGCTTGGGGGCAGGCCGTGAGCGTCCAGGGCCTGCTTCACGTGCTTCAACAAGGAATTATCGCTGAGGACAGCCCCCGAAATGTTGATTCCGAACGTAGAGATCGAGAAAGAGGGGTCGTTTTTCCAGGCTTCGGCGAGCGTATCGATGGCTTTTCCCACCACCCAGTGGTCCAGAGTTGGCATCAGACCATAGCGTTCAGCAGCCGGGAGAAAGGATCCCGGCGCTATCAAATTGCCGTTGTTGTCTTTCATCCGGAGCAGAAGCTCGTAGTGCCCACATTTCTCTTCCCCGGTGCCGATCGAAGCGATGGGTTGAGCGAATAGAACAAAATGGCCCTCGTCCAGGGCCCGGTGAATGTGGGGGACCCACTGCATCTCCCTGTTCCAACGGGATGATTCTTCGTCGCCCGGCTGATAGATGTGCAGCTGATTGCGGCCCCTGCTCTTTGCGATGTAGCAGGCCTGGTCTACCGTACTGAGAATCTTCGCAACGGAGCTACCGGGGCTTCCGTCGACCGGGGCGACGCCGATGCTGATACCAATGGAAAACGTCTTGTCTTCCCATACGAAACGATAGGACTCCATCTGCTGCAGGATTTTCTCCGTAATCGCCACCGCCTTTTCCAGGGGGCAGGATTCCAGCAACAGCCCGAACTCGTCACCTCCGAGGCGGGCCAGGGTATCGCCTTTTCGCACCCGTTCTTTCAGCAGCGCCGAAATCTGCCGAAGCAGTTCGTCTCCCGCGGAGTGACCACAGGTGTCGTTTACGATCTTGAACTGGTCCAGATCCATGTAGCAGACTACGTGTTGGACGCTGCCGTTCATCATTGCGGACTTCAACGTCTTGTCCAGGCGCATCTCAAACCCTATGCGGTTGATCAGTTGGGTAAGGGAATCGTGGGTCGCCTGGTAGGATAACTGCTTCATCAGCTTGTGACGGTCGGTCACATCATGCACGACAAGCACTCCGCCAATGACCTGCTTGGTTTTGTCGCGCAGCGGGGCGATATTGTGCTCGATGATGTACTTTTCCCCGGAAACCGACAACAGTGCCGCCTGCCCCAGATCGATCGCCGCCTGTTCTTCGTTCAGAGCTCGTTTCACCGAGTTTGCGATAGAAGCGGCACCGAATTCGTCCAGGAGGTTCAAAACTATTTCTAGGGAGTGCTGTTCGGCATCGCCGCAGGTCCAGCCCGTTAACCGCTCCGAAGCAGGATTCATATAGACTATGCGACCGGAGACATCGGTGGTGATGACGCCGTCGCCGATGGATTGGAGGGTAACCAACGCCAGTTCCCGTTCCTTTTGAAGGGCTTCCCAGAGCTTCAGGCGTTCGGTGATGTCGTGAAAAACCACCACCATGCCGGTAATCTGGTTTTTCTGATCGCGCAGCGGGGCCGCGTTCTCTTCCACTGAAAACCACTTGCCGGATGTGCTGCGGAGCTGGGTCTGGTCGCTGAATTTCGCGATCCTGCCGTGTTGAAGTACACCGGTTAAGACGTCTTCTTCAATGGGTTGACGCTCCTCGTCCGTTACTTTGAACACCTTTAGCAGGTGCTGCTCTTTGGCCGTTGCCGAAGACCATCCGGTCAGCTTCTCAGCCTGCGGGTTCATGTAATCGATCAGGCCCTTGTTGTCCGTGGTGATAACGGCATCGGCAATCGAATGCAGCGTGACCTGAGCGCGTTCTTTCTCCAGTGCAAGAGCTCGCTCTGATGCTTTTAGCTCTGAAATATCGGTGTAGGATCCCGCCATTCGTATGGCCGCACCGTTTGCGTCCCGCACGGCTTTTCCCCGCCCGAGCATCCAGAGCCATTTTCCCTGCTTGGTTTTCAGTCTGAGTTCGCAGCGGAAGGGTTTACTCTGGTGGATGTGGTCGTCAATGGCCTTGGTGACCCGCGGCTCGTCCTCGGGGTGGATCAGACGCTTCCAGGCATTGAACAGTCCCGGAAACTCGTGTTCTCCGTAACCCAGAATCTTTCTGAAACGCGGCGACAGATAAAGCCGGTTGCTCTGAACATCCCAGTCCCAGACGCCGTCGTTGCTGCCGTTCACGGCGAGTTCGAACCGTTCCTCGCTCTTACGCACCTTGTTGGTGAAGCGATCCAGTTCCTGGGCCATGTGGTTGAAGCTTTGGCCCAGTTTCGCCACCGGGTTCCGTCCCCAGGCGGGCACCCGCACACTGTAGTCTCCGTGGGCGATACGGGCGGTTGCGTGGTTCAGCGCCCGGACCTTTTGCGCCAGCCGGTCGCGGGCAGAGCGTGAGGCAAGAAACGCCAGGAAAAATACTCCGGCGACCGTGACAACGCCAACGTGAACGAGCGTGTTCTTCAGACGCGTATGCCAGGCTGCGTCGAATGCCACATTGACATATGCGATGGTGCCGGCTTCTCCTTGGACGGGCCATCGCTGCCAGTTTTCCTGCATCATTTTCGTCAAGGCTTCAACATCTGAAAGACCTTCTCCAAGCCAGGTGCCGGTGACAATCCGGTTGTCCTTATTCGCGATAACGATACCCTGAATATGAGGAAGACGAGACGCCTCCAGGATAAAGGCGTCCAGTTCCGCCGTATTGTCAGACATCAGGGCAAATCGGGTCGTGTTGGTAAGAAATAACCGCGTATTGGGTTCCGGCGCGTCCACAAAGTATCGAAAGTCCTCTACCAGAGAAGGCACCCTGGCATAAATAAACGCGCCCACGGATACGACCGTGGCGATACTGAGCAGGACAATCAGACTGAATCTGAGTCGACTTGGCTTGATCAAGTTACGCACCGAGGTTGCTTCTGTCACAGTTCTTAATGTTTCCAATTGGTGCGAAATCCGGGCGAGAGGCCGCTGGGCGTTGTTTGGCGCACTGCCACCCTTGATCGGCCTGAGGCCGTGATAACTTGATACTCCGTTCAGGGGAATGTGACGAATGCGGGGAACAAAAAGCAGCAGCCTTGGTCGCGACCGGTTCCCTGGCCCGGGCGTCCCAGCCGCAGCGCATGAGGCTTGTTCCTTTTTCGGACTTACCGCCCCTATTTACAGCAAGTGAACCATGCAGTTCACTGACCTACTTGACCACCACGCAAGTTCCGTTTCGGGGGTATCCACATCGTTGGCCCAAACGCTACAATAGATTCCGTGTCCTTCTGTGGATTCCGTGGTCAAAAAAAGAGCGGAAGACTAAAAGGTCGTGCAATCTCAGACCTGGAACGAAAAGAATGAAACGCCGGATCATGAAGCCCTTGCAGCGATGGCTCGTCATAATCTTTGCCTGTTCTGTGGCCTTGCAGGCGCCTGCCGAAGAAAAACCCGGACAGGTGCCGACGGACAACGAACGACGACTGCTCTCCAATATACGACAGATGATATTCGAGGGACGGCGCTCCGGCGAAGGCTATTTCAGCAGCGACGGCGAACAAATGATCTTTCAGAGCGAACGGGAGCCAGGCAATCCGTTCTACCAGATCTATCACATGGATCTCGGAACGGGGGACACCCGCCGGGTCTCCCCGGGCATGGGCAAGACCACCTGCGCCTGGATACACCCCGCCGGCGATCGCGTCCTGTTCGCCTCAACCCACGCAGATCCACAGGCTCTGGCCAAACAACAGGAAGAATTGGACAAGCGGGCTGAAGGTCAGGGCAGCCGCTATTCCTGGAGTTTTGACGAACATTACGACATCTACGAAACCGGCTTAGACGGCAACCGCTTGCGCAATCTCACCCGCAGTCCAGGCTATGACGCCGAAGGCTCATGGTCGCCCGACGGGCGCCTGATCGTTTTTGCCTCCAACCGTCAGGCCTACACCGGCGAACTCTCGGCGGAGGACCGAAAGCGCATTGCCAACGACTCGTCCTATTTCATGGACCTATACCTCATGGATGCCGACGGCGGTAACCTGCGCCGCCTCACCGCTACGCCCGGTTACGACGGCGGGCCCTTTTTCAACGCCCAGGGAACCAGGATCACCTGGCGCCGCTTTTCCCCGGACGGCACCAGGGCCGAGATCTGGACCATGAATATCGATGGGTCGGACAAGCGCCAGCTCACCCGGCTCGGCGCCATGTCCTGGGCGCCCTATTTCCACCCCTCCGGCGATTACATCATCTTCACGACCAATCTCCATGGCTACGGCAACTTTGAACTCTACCTCGTGGATTCCGCGGGCCGGGCGGCACCGGTGCGAGTAACCGAGACAAAGGGTTTCGACGGGCTGCCGGTGTTCACGCCTGACGGCCAGCGCCTGGCCTGGACCAGCAAGCGCTCGGCGAGCGGGCGGCCGCAGATCTTCCTGGCCGATTGGAACCATGGGACAGCCCGCAAACTGCTGGGGCTGAGCGACCAACCCGACTCCGCCATCTCCCCGGATGCCCGACCGATCCTGGGGGGCGTCCCAAACCTCAACGCCACGTCACCGGCCATTACGACAGCGGATCTGCGACGCCACTTGGCATACCTGGCCTCGGATGCGCTGGGTGGACGGCTGACCGGAACCCCGGGCGAACGCCTGGCGAGCGACTATGTGGCAGGGGTATTCGCAGGCTTGGGCCTGCAACCGGCGGGAGACATGGGGGACTGGTTTCAGACCTTCGAATTTACCCAGGGCGTGTCCCTCGAGGCGGGTAACCGACTCACC
>JAUXGQ010000172.1 GCA_030621975.1 Gammaproteobacteria bacterium
GCAACAAACCGGTCGAACCCCTAAGTCCGACAGGCTCCTAGGCTATGGCGTATCGCCGCATAATACTCCTCATGAGAAGGATGCTCTTCACGCTTTCAGATCCTACCTTGGTCATCATCTCCTTGAAGATGAGCGGTAATCAATCGATCCAATGAACAAAGACATCGAATGGCAGACCCCGGCGGGCCTGGAATTCCAGGACATTCTCTACCACCAGGCCGAAGGCGTAGCCAAGATCACGATAAATCGGCCGGAAGTACGCAACGCCTTTCGTCCCGAAACGGTCCGGGAGCTCGGTCAGGCCTTCGCGCGTGCACACATGGATCCGGAGATCGGCGTCGTCATCCTGTGCGGCGCTGGAGAACTCGCGTTTTGCTCCGGGGGCGATCAGAACGTTCGGGGCGAGGTGGGTTACAAGGACGGGCAGGGCGTTCAACACCTCAACGTGCTGGATCTGCAACGCCAGATCCGCACGCTGCCCAAACCCGTGGTCGCCATGGTCGCGGGTTTTGCCATAGGTGGCGGGCACGTTCTGCACCTGGTCTGCGATCTCACCGTCGCCGCGGACAACGCGCGCTTTGGGCAGACCGGCCCGCGCGTGGGAAGCTTCGACGCCGGACTCGGGGCGGGCCTGCTGGCGCGTGCCGTGGGGCTGAAAAAAGCCAAGGAAATCTGGTTCCTTTGCCGTCAGTATGATGCCCGGCAGGCACTGGAGATGGGACTGGTCAATGTCGTGGTGCCCCTGGCGGATCTGGAGCGGGAGACCGTGACCTGGTGCCGTGAGATGCTGGCCCTGTCCCCCACCGCCCTGCGCGTGCTCAAATCCGCCTTCAACGCGGATACCGATGGTTTGGCCGGCATCCAGGAACTGGCCGGTAACGCCACCGCCCTGTTCTACATGACCGAAGAGGCTCAGGAGGGCCGCAACGCCTTTCTGGAAAAACGCCCGGCCGATTTTCACAGGTTTCGGCGCCGGCCTTGAGGAGGAGTCAACCTAAAAGCGGCAGTTGGACGAGGTGTAGAGTGCGTCCGACGGTTTGGCTGTCAAGGCGAGGCATGGCCCGCTCGGTGTCGTTGATAGTCAAAGCGGGAAATATAGCCACAGAAAGCACATAATTCACAAAACGGTTTTTTTTTGAATTGAATTCTTGGGGAACCAAATGGATAAGAAGTGCGTGCCGTTCGTCCTGATGAGCACAGATAGCCGAGAACTTGTGCGGTTTGTTCGTTGGCCAACGCCTTGCAGGTCTTGAGTTCGATGATCGGCCGGTTGTCAGCAAACAGATCAGCAAAATATTCACCCAGCACAGCTCCATCCTCTTCGCTCTTCACTTCTGTGGCTTTTGTGCCTTTTGTGGTCATTCGGTCTTCCTCCTTGTAGCCGTTCACTCTCAGTGCGTAGAATGTCATGTTATCACCGTGAACGGTTACGCCCGCTCTATGGCTAGACTCAAGCACGCCTGGCTCGCCGTGCGTCCACAGACACTGAGTATTTCGGTCACCCCGGTACTGGTGGGCACCAGCCTCGCCTGGGCGGAGTCGGGGCTATTCCATTGGCAGGCGGCGCTGGCGGCTTTGACGGCGGCGCTCTTGATCCAGGCCGGCACCAATCTGCACAACGACGTGGCGGATTTCGAACGGGGTGCGGATCCGCCGGATCGCCTGGGTCCGCCGCGCGCCACCGCCCAGGCCTGGTTTACCGGCGCCCAGATCAGGCGCGGTGCCCGACTTTGTTTTGCCGCCGCCTTTGCGATCGGTATCTACCTCGCCTGGGTAGGAGGCTGGCCCATCGTCGCCATCGGGCTGTTGTCACTGCTGGCGGGATTTGCCTACACCGGGGGGCCCAGTCCCATCGCCTACGGTGCCACCGGTGAGCTGTTCGTGTTTCTGTTCTTCGGCCTGGCGGCCGTGATGGGCAGTTACTATATCCAGACTCTGACGTGGAGTCTGAACGGGTTGGCAGCCGCTTTTGCCATCGGCATGCTCGCCGCGGCAATCCTGCTGGTCAACAATTACCGGGATCTGGACACGGACCGCCAGGCCCGCAAACTGACCCTCGTACACCGCCTCGGCGAGGGCCTGTCCCGCTATCTCTACGGCATTCTGTTGCTCGCCCCGTTTCTGCTGCCCGCGTTCCTGGAGGTACAGGGACAGGGCTATTGGCTGGTCCTGGGTGTTCTGCCCTTCGCCCTGGTGATGGTTCGGAGGTTCTTTCGCAAAACCCGGGGGCCGGGTTTCAATCGGATCCTGGCCGCGACTGCGAGATTGCAGTTGGCCTTTGGCGTGGTTCTCAGTCTGGGGTTGTTCATCTGATCAGAGTCAGACATGACTATCGCCAGCGCTGAATCTCTGCCCTACCGCTTACCCCTGCGCCAGCAGTGGCAAAGCAGCCAGGGCCGCCTGGGTGAGCGCATCGGCTGGATTATAGTGCTGCGCTCAGACGGCCTCACGGGTTACGGCGATTGCGCACCCCTGCCCGGGACGGGGACCGAGACGCTGGAGGAGGCGGGAACCTGGCTGGAACGGCAGCTTTCCCGGCTTCGCGGAGTGGCCCCCGAAACAGCCCTGGAATCGCTACCCTCGACCGCGTATTGTCCGCCGGCGGCCCGCTGCGGACTGGAAACGGCTTTGCTCGATCTTTGTGCACGCCTGGCGAACCGGTCGCTGTCGCACTGGCTGGATCCGCGCGCGCAGGGCAAGGTGAGGGCCAATGCCAGCATCGGCGCCCTGGACGCGCACACGGCGACCCGGGTCGACGGTGCCCTCGGCCAGGGTTTCGGCGTGCTGAAGATCAAGGTCGGATTCGGCCAGGTGGACGCAGAACTGAGGGCGCTGAAGGAACTCGCGACAAACCTGCCGCCCGGTGTGAGTTTGCGGCTGGACGCCAATCGGGCCTGGTCCTTCCCCCAGGCGGAGCGGTTCGTGCGAGGTCTTCAGGGACTGCACATCGAGGCCCTCGAAGAGCCCCTGGCAAAACCGGATTTGAATCTATGGGAGTGTCTGCAGATGCTCGCCCCCTTTCCCCTGGCGGTGGATGAATCCCTCGGGTTGTTCCAGCTGGAGGAGTGGGCGGGTCGCGCGGGTGCCCAACGTATCCTGATCAAACCGATGGTGGTCGGCGGTCTGCGTCCCGCCTTGAGTCTGGCGAAGACGGTCCGGCAACTGGGTATGCAGAGCCTGGTCACCACCACCGTCGACTCGGCCGTGGGTGTCTGGGCGGCCGTGCACCTGGCAGCCGCCCTGCCGGAGGAGACGGGAGCCGTTCACGGGTTGGCCACTTCCCAGTGGCTGGCCAGGGATATCGCCGACCCGCCGAAGATAAAGGGCGGTGTCATCGAGATTGCATCCGCTGGCGGTCTCGGCCTGGACGGTGTCGGCCAGTCTCTTAGTCAGTAGGCCTCGCGGGATTGGATTCGGCTTAAATAGACAGGATTAACAGGATGTTACAGGATTGACAGGATGTTGAAATGTGGCTTGCGGATGCGGATACCATCGGGTGTGCGTGTACCGCTGGCAAACGCCATAATCCGAATTCATCCTGTTCATCCTGCACAATCCTGTTAATCCTGTCCCTTCTTTCACGGAGGGGTATCCTTCCGGGAACGCGCTACCTGCACCATAACACGCTGGCGCCCGGCGCTACCCCGATGACACTCAAAGTTGATGCAGGGCCGGCCGTGCTGGGGTATCCTTCGCAGGCAATCCAATCCGTCACCGCAAACCTCCCGAGACATGCAAGAAAACTACGATCCGGCGCTCATCGAAGCGAGCGCTCAGGCCTACTGGGACGACAATCAGACCTTTCGCGTAACCGAGCAGAGCAGCAGGGAAAAATATTATTGTCTGAGCATGTTTCCCTACCCCAGCGGGCGACTGCACATGGGGCACGTGCGCAATTACACCATCGGCGACGTCATCGCCCGCCACCAGCGCATGCTGGGCAAGAACGTGTTGCAGCCCATGGGCTGGGACGCCTTCGGTTTGCCGGCCGAGGGGGCGGCGATCAAGGACAGGATGGCGCCGGCGCGCTGGACCTACGCCAATATCGACTACATGCGCGGCCAGCTCAAGCGCCTGGGTTTCGGCTACGACTGGGGGCGTGAACTGGCCACCTGCAGCCCCGAGTACTACAAATGGGAGCAGTGGCTGTTCACCGAGTTGTACAGAAAAGGCCTGGTGTACCGCAGCAATGCGGTGGTCAACTGGGATCCGGTGGACCAGACGGTGCTGGCCAACGAACAGGTCATCAACGGGCGGGGCTGGCGTTCCGGGGCCCTGGTGGAACGTCGTGAAATCCCCCAGTGGTTCGTCAAGATCACGGATTACGCGGACGAGCTGCTGGACGGGCTGGACGGGCTGGACGGCTGGCCCGAACAGGTGCGCACCATGCAGCGCAACTGGATCGGTCGCTCCGAGGGCGTGCAGATGGATTTTACGATTCCGGGATCGGATGACCGGCTCACCGTATTCACTACGCGACCGGACACGCTGATGGGGGTCACCTACGTGGCGGTGGCGGCCGAGCATCCCCTGGCGCTCGCGGCCGCGAAACAGGATCCGGAACTTGCCGCTTTTATCGATGAATGCCGTCAGGGCGGTACCTCGGAGGCCGACCTCGAGGCCATCGAAAAGAAGGGGATGGTGTTGGGTCTGCAGGTCACGCATCCCATCACGGGCGAAGAAGTGCCCGTGTATGCCGCCAATTTCGTGCTCATGACCTACGGTACCGGCGCGGTGATGGCGGTACCCGCCCACGATCAGCGTGACTGGGAGTTCGCCCACAAGTACGGCATACCTATCCGGCAGGTCGTGTTCGCCGCGGACGGTGGCGACTGCTCGGTGGAGAAGGGGGCCTACGTGGGAAAAGGCGTGCTGAAGAATTCCGCCCCTTTTGACGGCCTGACCTCCGAGGAGGCCTTCGATGCTATCGCCGAGCACCTGGACCGGGATGGCAAGGGCGGGCGCCAGATCAACTATCGCCTGCGCGACTGGGGAGTATCGCGCCAGCGTTACTGGGGAACACCCATCCCCATGATCCACTGCGGTCGATGCGGCACGGTGCCTGTGCCGAAGCAGGACCTGCCGGTGATACTGCCCGAGGATGTGGATTTCGATGACACCGGCTCACCCATCAAAAAGATGCGGTCGTTCTTCGAAACAAGCTGTCCGAAATGCGGTGGCCCGGCAGAGCGGGAAACGGACACCTTCGATACCTTCATGGAGTCTTCCTGGTACTACGCCCGCTATGCCTGCCCGGACCAGGACCAGGCAATGCTGGACGAAAGGGCCGATTACTGGCTGCCGGTGGATCACTACATCGGTGGTATCGAGCA
>JAUXGQ010000151.1 GCA_030621975.1 Gammaproteobacteria bacterium
AGATGAGCCGCAGCTGCAGTTGGAGACATAGCCGGAGTTCGAAGCATTGCAACCGACAGGTGAAAAAATACTACTCGTCGATGACACATCGGATAATCTATACCTGCTAGACAAATTTCTGGTGCCGGAAGGGTATACCGTGTCTTTTGCAATGTCAGGAGAAAAGGCTCTGCAAGCGGCGGAGGAGTGGTTGCCCGACCTGATCCTGTTGGACGTCATGATGCCCGGTATGGATGGTTTCGAGACCTGTAAGCGTCTCAAGGACAATCCCGGACTGTGCGATATACCTGTCATTTTCGTCACCGGTAGGACAGAGGTTAAGGCGCTGGCAAAGGCATTCAAGGCGGGTGGCGTGGATTACATTACCAAACCCGTGAAGCGTCAGGAGGTTGTATCCCGAGTCAGAACCCATCTACAGCTGCAACACCTGTATCGGGAGCGGGAGAGAATGATTATCGCGCTGGATGAGCATAAATCGCGCCTTCAGGCGGTCATCGACCATATCGATGAGGGAATTTTTACCAGCGACATGAATGGGGTGATCGAGAGTGTCAACCTGCAAGTCTCCAAACTGAGCGGTTATCCGGACCGGGAGCTGGTCGGTCAATCGTTTACGCGTTTGTTGGATAGGCCGTTTTCCGAGCAGTACCGAGAGAACATGGAAGCCGTTTTGCAGAAAGACAAAAGTCAGGAAATCGTCGGGTTGCACAGAGACGGTAGCACTTATCCTCTGGCTTTTTTTATGCGCCAGATCGATGTCGCCAAGCCGCTGTTGGTGGGCGTGATGCGAGATATTACCCTGGAAAAACAATACCAGGATAATCTGCAGCGACTTTCGGAAACAGACAGTCTGACGGGTGTCGCCAATCGTCGAAAGTTTGAGAACCTTCTAAAAGAAAAATGGGAGTTGACTGCTCGAAAACGGCACTTCCTTTCCATAATCATGCTCGATGTGGACCACTTCAAGCGCTTTAACGACAGTTTCGGGCATCCACGAGGCGACCGCTGTTTGATAATGATTGCCGAGGCGATCAATCGTGTGGTGAAACGAACGCCAGGCATGGTAGCAAGGTATGGTGGTGAAGAGTTCGTGATTCTAGCGGAAGGTGATCCGGAACAAGCTCGCAAGACAGGGCACAGGATCATCCGTGAGGTTCGGCGATTGGCTATTCCCCACGTTCCTGAAACGGGGAACGATCATGTCACCGTGAGTTTGGGGATTGCAAGTCTAAAACCAGCTTCTGAAACGACAGCGGTGGAACTTTTGCAGAGAGCTGATGCGGCGCTGTATCGAGCCAAACAGGGGGGACGTAACCGTTTGCAGGTGTATCAAGAATGAACGGAAGGAAATTAGCGCGATGAAGAAAGAGAAAAACCTCAATCTCGTCAGTGACGGGGGTGGCGAGGTTTCCCCGAATAAGCTGTCTAAGCGACTCAGCGAACTGGAAAAAGAAAACAAGCGCCTCAAGAAGACAAAAAGCAAGGCACTAAGACGTTTTAAGAAAGACAAAGAAATCAAGCTGTATTCGGCAGAATTGATTAAGCTTCAGGAAACGTTGGAGCAGCAAAAGCGTCGAATGATCATCCTGTTTGAGGGGCGTGACGCCGCGGGTAAGGGAGGCGCCATCCTGCGGATAACACACTTCATGAACGAACGGCACTACCGGGTGGTCGCGTTGGGAAGGCCTACGGAGGAACAGCGCACCCAGTGGTTTTTTCAGAAATACGTTGTTCAGTTCCCTCGCGGTGGTGAAATCGTTATATTCGACCGGAGCTGGTACAACCGCGCCATGGTTGAGCCTGTCTTCGGTTTTTGTACGGAACAAGAACACCAGAACTTTATTCAGGGAGTTGCGGGATTCGAGCGGGATTTGGTCAGGCAGGGGACAATACTGATAAAACTCTACTTCAGTGTCAGCCAGGCTGAACAGGCCAAGCGTTTTGAGATACGCAAGGTCAATCCCCTGAAAAAGTGGAAGCTCAGTGAAGTGGATCTGCAAGCACAGGACCGCTGGGAAGAGTTTACTCAGATGAAATACCAGATGCTCAGGTACTCGCATACTAATGATTCCCCCTGGACGATAATCCGAGCCGACAACAAGCACATGGCCAGGGTTAACGCCATGAAGGTGATACTGAACAGTATGGATTACGCCGAACGTAATGAACAATTGAATTACAAACTCGATGCGGACACTGTGGTAAGCGGTTCTCAGGAAATCGAGCGGATGGGCGCCGAACTTATTCGACAAGGTAAGTTCAGCAATTGACCCTCCTTCAGGATCTTCTGCTGTCGGGGTCCGAGAACATGATTCGCAATGGTATTGTCGACGAGGGACAACGAGAACGGTTGGTGGATGAGTTCGATCGGATGAAACGAGACGCAAGGATTCAGTTTCAGTACAACGCCATCCGCCTCGTGTGTCAGGCCCCAGGGAGCACTTTAAAGTGAGTCCGGAAAGATTCACACAGTTAGGTCCGTAAACGCGACATCCCTGTCGCACTTCTCTCACCGGGCTAGAATCAGCGGGAATAAAAATCCTCGGAAATTTCTTACAGATTTTTCAGAATTATCCTACATACTTTGGCTGCTCGATTGGGCAAAATGAGTATGTCGTTGAAAGGAGTATCAGGGACGATGACCCGCACAGGGAGGTAAGCACCAGGGAAGGTAGATCCCGCCTGTTGAATTTGACGACACTGGTCCCGGCGGCTAGGGAAAGCTGCCGGGATCACCTCCACGCTTTGTATCTGAGTCGATAAGGCGCATATCATTTATCCGGTTCCATTCGGAAAAGCGGATATCGGCCAGATTTTCCGATCGATTTCGTCAAATAGAGCCGGCTATTCTCCTCAATCGATCGAAAAATCTGACTCGATCCCGCTTTCCCTCGCTACGACCGCCATGGATGGCGGAAGTGCCGGTTTAGCAGGAGCAACAAACCGGTCGAACCCCTAAGTCCGACAGGCTCTTATAACAACGGCAGCAACCTCCCGAAATGTAGTGTCGAGCGCAGGCAATTTCCCGATTTCCCCCTGAATTTGCAAACACCGCTAGTTATCATTAAAATTTAAGGTTTTCCCGCAGAAATGCGGCATAAGGTGGCCCCAGCGATGATCGGGTCCGCCTTTCGTTTTTTAGCGGCATTCACTATTTCGGAACTATGTCTGAATCCATCATGGCCACCTACAGACGACTCCCCGTCACCTTCGAGCGCGGCGAGGGGGCCTGGCTGTGGGACACGGAAGGAAAACTTTACCTGGATGCCCTGTCCGGCATAGCGGTATGCGGCCTGGGTCATGCGCATCCGGCGGTCAGCACCGCGATCTGCGAGCAGGCCGGGCAGCTCATCCACACCTCGAATCTGTACGGTATAGTTCTGCAGGAAAAACTGGGGAATGACCTGGTGCGGCTTGCCGGAATGGACCGGGTATTCTTCGCCAACTCGGGCGCCGAGACAAACGAGGCCGCAATTAAGATCGCCCGCGCCTATGGCCACCACAAGGGAATAGACACACCCCACATCGTGGTTATGGAGAACAGTTTCCACGGCCGCACCCTCGCAACCCTCTCCGCCACCGGCAATCGCAAGGTGCAGGCTGGCTTTGAGCCCCTGGTATCGGGGTTCATCCGGGTCCCCTTTGGGGACGCGGCGGCCCTCGAGGCAGTGGCCCGCAACGCCGCCAACGTGGCAGCAGTACTGGTGGAACCTATCCAGGGCGAAGGCGGCATCTGCATCCCGCCGAAGGACTATCTCAACCGGGTCCGCACCCTGTGCGACTCCCAGGGATGGCTCATGATGTTAGACGAAATCCAGACCGGTATGGGCCGGACAGGACGTTTTTTTGCGTTTCAGCACAACGGCATAGTTCCCGACGTATTGACCCTGGCCAAGGCCTTGGGCAACGGTGTTCCCATAGGCGCCTGTCTCGCCAAAGGTGCGGCGGCAGAGGCCCTGGGCCCGGGCTCTCATGGCTCGACCTTCGGGGGCAATCCACTGGCCTGCAGGGCCGCGGGCGCAGTGGTACACACGTTGGAAAAGCAAAGACTCAGCGAACGGGCGGCAGGGCTTGGAGACCGCCTGCTGAAGGCCTTCAGGCAAACCCTGGGCGATTTGAAAGGCGTCACCGACATCCGGGGTCTGGGCCTGATGATCGGGATAGAACTGGACCGCCCCTGTCGTGAACTCGTTGGCCAGGCCCTCGCTGAGGGTCTGTTGATTAATGTCACCGCAGACAAGGTGGTGCGGCTGCTGCCACCGCTCGTATTTAGCGACGAACAGGCTGACCAACTGGTCGATCGTCTCAGCCCTTTGATCCGAAAATTTCTGGACTGACGATCCAGAAGTCTGAATCGCATGACCGACAGCAACACACCCCGACATTTTCTTACCGTCCTCGACCTGACCCCCGAGGAATTGCGCGGCCTGGTGCGGCGCGCCACGGAGCTCAAGACAGCAGGGCGCAGCGGCGAAGCCTACGAGCCGCTGAAAAATCGAATACTGGGGATGATCTTCGAGAAATCCTCCACACGGACGCGGGTTTCGTTTGAAGCCGGTATGGCCCAATTCGGTGGTCATGCGATCTTTCTCTCTCCCCGGGATACCCAGCTTGGCCGCGGCGAACCCATCGAAGACAGCGCCCGGGTGCTGTCCCGAATGGTGGACTGTGTAACCATTCGGACCTTCGCCCAGGACACCCTGGAGCGTTTTGCCGCGTTCTCCCGGGTTCCGGTTATCAATGCCTTGACCGACATGTATCATCCCCTGCAATTACTGGCCGACATGCAGACATGGTTCGAGCATCGGGGCGATATCAAAGGCAAGACGGTACTCTGGGTGGGGGATGGCAACAACATGTGCCATTCCTATATCAACGCCGCGCGGCAATTTGATTTCCGGCTGCGCATCGCCTGTCCCGAGGGCTACGACCCCGAGGACAGCGTGCTGCAACGGGCCGGAACCCGGTGCGAGATCATCCGTGACCCTATGGCCGCGGCGGAAGCTGTCGACCTGGTGGTTACCGATGTCTGGGCCAGCATGGGCCAGGAAGAAGAACACGCCAGGCGCGAAAAAGCCTTCGCCGGCTATCAGGTCAATGATGAACTGATGGCGCGGGCCGACCGGGAGGCCCTTTTCATGCATTGCCTGCCCGCTCATCGGGGCGAAGAGGTCACTGCTTCGGTAATCGATCGCGAAGACAGCCTGGTATGGGAAGAGGCGGGAAACCGCATGCATTCCCAAAAGGCACTGCTGGAATTCCTTCTGTGCGACCCCGCTTGGACAATCTCGGGCTGATCTGAAAGAATGCGCACTTTCGCGACATCATTGACGCCGTCTAAGAGGGCCTTGTGAACAAACTTCTGCTCTTTTCGTTCCTGGTCGCCTGGGGCACAGCCGCCGCTGATACCCGTTACGTCACCGATCAGTTCAAGGTCACCATGCGCAGCGGTGAAAGCGCCTCGCACAAGATCGTGCGCATGGTGCGCAGCGGCACGGCACTCGAAGTGCTCGCCGACAATCCGGAAACCGGCTATTCCCAGGTTCGCACCGGCACCGGTACAACCGGTTACGTGTTGACCCGGCAGCTCATGCCGCAATCCAGCGCAAGGGACCGCCTCGCTCGCGCGGAGGTTCGCCTCCAGGAGTTGC
>JAUXGQ010000176.1 GCA_030621975.1 Gammaproteobacteria bacterium
GCATGGGTTTGCGCTATGTGATGCTGGTGGACGAGGAGGGCAGGGTGTACATGAGCCCCGCCATGGCGGAGCGCGTCCGTTTCCTGGAGCAGCGACCCGAGGTGATCACGGTCGGCGAGGCTCCTAACCCGGATACCTCACCAGGCGGACCGAAGAAATGAAAATTTCGTATTTTGAACGATTACTCGGCAAATGTAGGCTGGGGCTCGCCCCAGCTCTTTGTTTGGCGATCCACTGCGCAGCATAGCTGGGGCAAGCCCCAGCCTACATTCAAGCCCCAGCCTACATTTGGGTCGTGAGCTATCTGGGTTAAGCCGGTTTCGGGGCAATGGAGTCGACGCTACCGCACTGCTCGCAAGGTTGAATTAGTTCTAATGTAATTTAAGGAGATTCCGATAGTAACCGAATAAGATCAACACGAAATAAATTACGGTACTCTCCTTGTGGACAATGACATAGAACTGACTGGATCCACATCCGGTCAGCGGCTGCGCTCCCAGATTCTCGTGCCACTGTTGGTCAGCCTGACGGTTCTCGCCGGGGTGTTTATCCTAGTGCTTGACTGGAATCTGAAACGTGATTTCCATCACAGAGCAGCGGACAAGACGTTTCCTGCGGATAATCTATTCCAAAATGAACTGAACAAGACCGCCGATGCCCTTGCCGGCCTGCTACGGCTGCTGCAGGGTGATCAAGAGCTCCGTTCGGCGCTGCGTGCCGGGGATCGCCAGCGGCTGCAAGAACGTGCAGAAATACTGTTTCCGGCGCTCCGGGACAGCCACTGGATCAGCCACTGGTACTTTTCCGATCCCGACCGCAAAAACATACTGCGGGTGCATGAGCCGGGCAGGTTTGGCGACCGGATCGAACGGTTCACCACCTTAGAGGCGGCCAGAACGGGTCGGGTCGCCCGGGGTGTGGAAGTGGGGAAATTCGGTACCTTTACGCTCCGGGTGGTTGCCCCCTGGTTCGACCAGGGCCGTCTTATCGGTTTTGCGGAACTGGGAACCGATGCAGAATCCATCCTGAACGATCTTTCCCGACTCCTGAACTGCCGGCTGCTGCTGCTCATCGACAAAAAGCAGCTCGATCGGACCGAGTGGGAGGTGGGGCAGCGCATGCTGGGTAACCCCTCCGACTGGCAGCGGTTCGACGACTGGGTGTTTTCCGGGGCCGCGCCCGACGGCTACCTTCAGAAGGTCCGCGAGTCGCTGACCCAGCAGGGAATCCCCGACAATGGAGAGACCCGCTGGCTCGACCTGGGGGAGAAAACCTACTTGGTCCAGGGCCTTCCGCTCGCGGACGCGGCCCACCGCGAGGTGGGGAGGATCCTCATAGCCCTGGATACGACGAAAGACAACGCCTATTACGGGCGATTGAAGAGGGTGGTCCTGGCCACCCTGGTGCTGTCGGGGGGGCTGCTTTTTCTGGTCCTGTTCCGGGTTTCGGGGAATGCGCAGCGGCAGCTGGTCGATTTCCAGCGACTGCAGCTGCAGACCAACAGGGTGCTGGGGCAACGTGTGGAACACCGGACACGGGAGCTGAGGCGCAGCGAAGAGAAGTACCGCGAACTGGTCGAGAATGCCAACAGCGTTATCCTTCGCTGGGACACCCAGGGGCGTATCACCTTCTTTAATCGGTACGCACAGCAGTTCTTCGGCTACCCCGAGGCCGAGATCCTGGGCCAGAACGTCATGGGCACCATTGTGCCCGAGACTGAATCGGGAACGGAACGCCACCTATCTGAGATGATCGACGATATCGGGCGAAATCCGGACCAATATGTCAGTAACCTCAACGAAAATATGCGGCGGGACGGATCGCGGGTCTGGATCGCCTGGGCCAACCGGGCGGTGCGGGACGAGCAGGGCCGGGTGGTGGAAATCCTCTCCACCGGGACGGATGTCACCAAGAACCAGCAGGCCGAGGCGGAACTGCGTCTGGCGGCCTCCGTGTTCGACACCAGCATCGAAGGCATTATGGTCACCGACGCCAAAGGGCGTATCCTGCGGGTCAACAGGGCCTTTACCAGCATCACGGGCTATACACCGGAGGAGGTTATCGGCAAGAACCCGAATCTACTGCGCTCCAGCCGGCACGTGGATGAATTCTACAAGCAGATGTGGGTGTGCCTGGAAAAAAACGGTACCTGGCAGGGCGAGATCTGGAATCGGCGCCACTCCGGCGAAGTCTACCCGCAATGGCTGACCATCACGAGCGTCAAAGACCAGAGCGGTCGCCCAATCCGCTACGTGGGCGTATTCGACGACATCACGGAGAAGAAGCTTTCCGAGGAACGCATCTACCACCTCGCCCATTACGACGTATTGACCGAGCTTCCGAACCGGGTGCTGTTTCAGGACCGGTTGGACCGGGCCATGGTCTGCACACGTCGTGACAAGACCCACTTTGCCATCCTGTCCCTGGATCTCGATGGTTTTAAACCGGTCAACGATACCCTTGGCCATCCGGTGGGGGATCTGCTCCTCCAGCAGTGCGCTCGGCGGCTGCAGTCCTGTGTCCGCGAATCGGATACGGTGGCCCGCATGGGTGGGGACGAATTCACGGTCCTGCTGCAGGGCCTGCATGATTCCGACGAGGTGATGCGCGTCTGTGCGCATGTGGCCGGGGCCATACTGCGGGCGTTGTCCCTCCCGTTTGATCTGGAAGGTCAGGAGGTCTTCATAAGCGCAAGCATCGGCATCGCCTCCTTTCCAGAGGACGGAGCCCTGGCCGAGGACCTGGTCCGCCACGTCGATACCGCCTTGTACTGTGCAAAAGAACAGGGTCGGAACCAGTTTGTCTTCTACAAGGCGCATATGAATGCGGCGGCCGAGGAGCGGGTGCGCCTGGAGGGCCAGCTGCGCAGAGCCCTTGAGAACAATGAATTCGAGCTGCAATACCAGGCCTGTAAGGATCTGCACACCGGCCACATCACCTCTGTCGAGGCGCTCCTGCGTTGGCGGCATCCGGAACAGGGTCTTCTCTATCCGGACGAGTTTCTAACCTTGGCCGAGGAGACAGGGCTCATCGTCCCTATCGGAGACTGGGTGCTTCGGACCGCGGCGAAACAGGCCGTGGCCTGGGGACGGTGCCAGGACGACCCGCCCCTGGTCGCGGTTAACCTTTCCCCTATCCAGTTGCGGCACAGGGAACAACTGATCGAAACGGTGCTCGAGGTACTCGAGCAAACCGGATTGGCGCCAAACCGGCTGGGATTCGAGGTTAGCGAAAGAACCCTCATGGAAAACGAGCAGGAAATCACGGAATCACTCGTTGAATTAGGTCGAAAAGGCGTTCAGGTCCTGATCGATGACTTTGGTACCGGCTATTCCTCCCTGAAGAAGCTGCGCACCCTCCCGGTCAAAACCCTGAAGATAGATCGTTCCTTCGTGAGGGAACTCGGCAATGATCAGAACGATACAAGTATCGCTGAAACCATCATCGGAATGGCCTGTAGCCTTCAGCTCGAGGTCGTCGCGGAGGGTGTGGAGACGGAAGAGCAACTGAGCTTGTTGCGGCAACGGGGCTGCCATGCCGCGCAAGGCTTTCTGATCCACCGACCGGAATCGGCCGCCGCGCTGGAAAAAAGACTGTCCGCGTCTACATCGGGCCGTTCCCGATCAGGGTTTCCGCAATCGCCCGGGTCAGTGGGCACCGTTGTCAACGGTTAGCCATCCTCTTACCCTCCGTCTGCCGAGAGGCTTACGACAGGGATGTCGTAACGATGATAAAAAGGGCATTCTTTCCTTGACGGCGAGCGAGTAATGCTGAATGGTACGCGCTTTGCGATGTGTCAAAACAACTGCGAGGAATAGAGAGATGTTGGTAAGAGACGTAATGAGCCGTTCGCCCAAAACAGTCACCAGGGATACCCAGCTGCTGGAAGTGGTGTCGCTGATGTGCCTGTTTCGCTTCAGTGGTCTGCCGGTGGTGGAGGACGAGGACAGACTGGTGGGCTTTATTGCGGAGAAAGACGTGCTGCACCGCCTGTTTCCGACCCTGGAGGACCTCAAGGATGGTATGGCGGCGGTGGACCTGGACGCCTTGATGGGGCAATACGCGGACGTTCTGAACCTCAAGGTGTCGGATGTGATGGCCTCCAACGTCATTACGATTTCACCGGATATGCATCTTTTGCGAGGGGCCACGAGCATGGTTCGCCACCGCTTTCGCCGCATTCCGGTGGCGGAGGGTGGAAAGCTGGTTGGAATGCTTAGCCTGGGCGATGTCCACAAAGCCATATTTCAGGCTAATATTGCGGGAACGCTGAAGCGTTACTAGTCATCCAGGATCGAGAGGTAGGCAAGCAGGGCGGAAATCTCTTCCGGCTCCAGTTCATTGAAGAGTTCCTCGCTGAACTCGTGCCAGCGCTGGCCGGATATGAAATCCTGGATCTGTCTCGCGAGGTACTCGGTGTACTGGCCCGCCAGCGGGGGGTCATCTCCATCCGCCTTACCCCCGCCTTTTTCCCCATGACACTGGACGCAGTCGGCGTAAATCTCTTCGCCCAGTTCCAGATCACCGGGGATGCGGGCGATGTTGGTAACCCGTCTGGCCAGGAGCAGTCTGTCGTAGGCGCTGGTGTCTTCGGGCAGATCCGGCATCTTCGACGGTAATTCCATACGCGAGAGATAGGCCGAGACGGCCAGTAGGTCCTCGTCGGGGAGTTCTCGCTCCTCGGTGTAGGGCAGCATGGGGATATTGATTCGCTCCCGTTTTCGGAACCTCAGGAGTTGTGCGGCGAGATAGTTTTCCGGGAGGCCGGCAAGGCGGGGGTATTCACCCCCTTTGCCGCCCTGGCCGAACTCGCCATGACAGGACGCGCAGACCTCGTTGATCTCCTCCCCCAGTTCCAGGTCCGGTTGCATCCCCTCGCCGGACGCCGCGTACGCAAGCGGGCTACCCGGGATCCATGCCAAAACGAGCAGACATGCTAAACAGGGCGTTGTCGCCTTATTCACTGGGAATAGAAACCACGGATGAACACCGATAGACACGGATATAGCTTGAAAATTAAAAGGGGCATGACGCGCGCGCCATGCCCCTTTTCGTCTGCAGACGTCAGCGCGGTGCTATTTCACTGCAACCGCCGGCTCTGCGGCGCTTACCCTTTTGTTTCCGTGCTCCGCCCGCAACCGCTTCTCTTCTTCCAGGATGGTGTTGACCGCCGTCTTCAGGGGGGCCCAGCCGTACCAATGCATATAGTCGTTACTGGCATGGAAGGCGCCCTGGAAGGTGCGCTGA
>JAUXGQ010000268.1 GCA_030621975.1 Gammaproteobacteria bacterium
CCGACACCAAGGTCGCTACCAGCGATTGCCGCCACCGCCGCCACCGCCGCCACCGCCGCCACCGCCGCCACCGCCGCGACCGCCGCCACCACCACCACCACGGCCGTAGCCACCACCCCCGCGGTTGTCCCGTGGAGCCTTCGGCTTGGCTTCGTTTACTTTGATCTCGCGGCCATCGAGGCTGAGACCATTGAGTTCCTGGATAGCCTTCTGCGCCTCGCTGTCGGTCGACATCTCGACGAACGCAAAGCCCTTGCTCTGACCCGTATCACGATCCGTGATCACGTTGACCGAATCGACCGTTCCGCACTGGGTGAACGTATCCTGCAGAGTCTGCTGGTTGGCTGAGTACGGCAAATTACCGACGTAAAGTTTCCTGCCCATGATACCTCCTAAAGGTTCGATAATCGCTCAAGAGGATGTAGGCACGATGCCGGCAGGCTCGAGAGAAGCGATAAGAAAGGAACGTGAATTATATAGGTTTTCTGGGGGCTGGACAGCCCTCCGGCGAGAACCAACCCAGTCATGGCTGGGGTAATCTACCAAGTCTTGATCTAGCCCCTGTGTCTGTTTTGGGTCGGATCCTGTCGCTCAGATGTAGTCAAGGCGCCATGCGCGCTTGAATGTCCTATTTCGGCCAACTCCAGCATACGACGAGGAAAAATGTAACCGTTCACGGTTTCAATAGACATTTAGAAGTGGATTAACGTAGATTAAGGGCTCGCGAAACAATAACTCCCTGTTTTGGAACGCCGATCCATCCCGCCTGGCGGCGTTGCGAAAACTTGAAAGATGACGAATATTACTGCGTTTCCGCGCGACGTGCAGGGATGCACAAGTGTCGCTCGAGACACGACTGCATGGATGCAGGAGGTAGAGCAACGCAGGACGCAGTTGCCGAGGATGCCGGTTGCGACCCTTGCCAAGCGGGCGCCTCGACGCCCCAAAATCAGGAACTTATTATTTCGCGAGCCCTAAGCGGAGGCTGCGCATCCATGAAACTGACGCAGCGCGATGGTAACATTCGAATCATGATGATTACAGCCACCTTCCTGCTCTATTTCACGTTGTTGCTGGTTATCGGCTTTCTTGCCTATCGGCGCACACAGAACCTGTCGGACTACATTCTTGGCGGCCGCAGACTAGGCCCTCTGGCCAGCGCTCTCAGCGCCGGCGCCTCCGACATGAGCGGCTGGTTGCTGCTGGGCCTGCCCGGTTTTGCCATGGCCGCCGGTTTCGGTGCCTTGTGGCTGGCCGGAGGCCTGCTGGTCGGCACCTGGCTGAATTGGCTACTGGTGGCCCGCCGGCTGCGTGTTTACTCCCATAAGGCCAACGATGCCCTGACCCTGCCCGCTTACTTCGAAAACCGCTTTGAAGACCGTTCCCACCGCCTGCGGGTGGTCTCCGCGCTGTTCGTGCTGCTGTTCTTTCTGTTCTACACCAGCTCCGGTCTGGTCGCCGGCGGTAAACTGTTCGAGACCGTATTCGGCATCGACTACCAGTTGGCCATCATCGTCGGCGCCCTCGCCGTGATCTCCTACACCTTGGTCGGTGGCTACCTGGCGGTCTCCTGGACCGATGTACTGCAGGGGCTGCTGATGGCGGGGGCGCTGATCCTCGTCCCGTTGATCGCCATCGGTGAGGTGGGCGGCGTCGATGCCGCCTGGAACGCCATAGCGGCGAAAAACCCCGAACTGCTGAACCCCTTTACCGATGCCGACGGCGCGCCCATCACCCTGATCAGCGCCCTGTCGCTGCTGGGCTGGGGCCTGGGCTACTTCGGACAGCCGCACATCCTGGCACGCTGCAAGGGCATCAAGAGTCAGTCTAAAGTACCCGAGGCGCGCCGCATCGCGGTGGTGTGGAGCGGCCTGAGCATGCTCGGCGCCTGTCTGGTGGGCTTGATGGGCGTCGCCTATCTAAGCGTCCCGCTCGGTGATGACGAGCGGGTATTCATGGTGCTGGTGGACGCCCTATTTCATCCGGTGATCGCCGGCATCCTGCTGGCCGCCATCCTGGCCGCCATCATGAGCACCGCCGACTCCCAACTGCTGGTCTCCTCTTCCGCTTTGGCGGAGGATTTCTACAAGGCGATTTTCAATAAACAGGCCGACCAGCGGCAGTTGGTAAGGGTGGGGCGTATCGCCGTGGTGGTCATCGCCCTGCTCGCCCTGCTCCTGGCCATGGATAGGGAGTCGAAGGTACTGGATCTGGTCGCCTATGCCTGGGCCGGATTCGGCGCGGCCTTCGGCCCGGCTCTGATCCTCTCGCTCTACTGGAAACGCATGAACAGGGACGGCGCCATGGCCGGCATTATCGTCGGTGGCATGACCGTGGTCATCTGGAAACAGCTCTCCGGCGGCTGGTTTGATCTCTATGAGATCATTCCGGGCGTTGTGTTTGCGTTTATTGCCGTCGTCCTGGTGACCCTGACCACTTCCAATCCCGTTGCATCCATCCAACGCCGGTTTGAAGAAGTAGAGACACTGCTTGGTGTCTACCGTGGCGAAAAAATTGCCGCCGAAAGCAATATCGCAACAGACAGGCGCTAGTGATGGGATATCGATGGTCACATTTTCGGCGTAGAGAAAAGAGGGGACGTTGACGAAACAAACCTCAACTACCCGATGATTCTCGATCTTGGCGAAACTTGTGATCAATCCGGCCGGCGTATCGAAGATGATGGGGGTTTCCGCTTCGTCAGCAGGATGCCTACCGGTTTCGATCAAGACTGTCGACGCACCGATGATACTATGGCCGCACATATCGAGATAACCGCCGTTATCCATGAACAAAATGCCGTAATGGGCCTCATCGTTGCACGCCGGCGTGATAACCACACCGAACATATCATTGTGGCCCCTGGGTTCCTGCATCAGCAAGGTTCTGAAATGATCCAGATGGTTTTTCAGGTAACCCTTCTTCTCCACCATGGTCGTTCCCGCTATGGAAGGCAGGCCGCTGAGCACCACACGAACCGGTTCGCCCCCGGTATGGGCGTCTACCGTTCCTATCATATGGTCGAAACTTGCCATGATATTTATCCAATACAAATGGGTTCGGTCGGGCGACGACAGGCTCTGAGAGGATGTTGGTATCGAGCAGATACCTCAAACAGGCCATTCGAACTCCGGTGCCGCTCGACGGTCGCGCCACGAGTCGACCTCCTCCCAGGTCCAATCGATAGGTTCGAACTCCGGTTCGGAGCGCATCTCGACTATGAGGTCCCAGAAGTTGCGCTGCTCTTGGCCCTGGCGCAGGCGTGGGTATTCATCCTCGGACAGCAGCACGGCGACGGGTTTGCCGCGGCGGGTGATGTGCACGGGCTCGCCCTTCTCAGCCTGGTGAATGAGGCGTGTTAGCTGGTTCTTTGCGTCAGCGATCGAAGTCGCAGCCATGTTACTGTTCTCCTGGCCATGTACATGGCTATCTTAGGCTTTTCAGTGGTCGATGTCACCAGCGCAGACGGGGCGTCCAACTCGTTGCGTGGCAAGGCGCGATGACGCGGCACAGCCAACTCTATTGCAAGGGTGAGGTTCGTAGACCTTTGGCCGATTAGAAGGGATTGCGGATCTCCAACGTATCGAGGCGTCTACCATTTTGCATGTCTTCAGTCAGCAGGAGAGAGCACCCGGACTGCAAAGCCGCTGCGACGATCAAGCAATCCCAAAAAGAGAATTCGCCCTCTCTGTGCCTGTCCATCACCCGGTTGATCACGCCTTTATCGACCTGAACCAATGGCAACCCCCCTAAATCCTTCACTGCCTCGGCAGCCTCCTCTGTTGAAGTCCAATTATATCGGAGTTTAGGGAGTGAATGCATTGCATGCAAATACAGGTTTTCAGGTAGGGGCGGCTTTAGCCGCCCAACTTGTCGTATTGCCCCCTGACCCCAGGGTGGCTAAAGCCGCCCTACAACCACTCATAGCCACGCGGCATCCCATAACGGGTAATCGCCGACATCCTTCACCAGCCCCCGCCGCAGGGGGTTGGCGATGATATAACGCGCGATCTGGCGTACATCCTCATCTTTGCGCAGCGCATGATCGTAAAACGCGCGCCGCCACAAAGGTCCACGCCTGCCCATCGCTCTTCCCAACCGAACCGAAGTGCTGCCTTTTAGACTCCGCACCACCCCCGATAGCGTGAGGCGATCCCCCAACACGAAAAGCCAATGCAGGTGTTCTGGCATCACCACGAACGCCAGGCTTTGCACATCGCCATCGTCATGCAAACGCTTCATACCCCGGACCAGGATTCGTCCCAACATCAGGTCCGAAAAAATGGGCTCGCGCCCCTC
>JAUXGQ010000186.1 GCA_030621975.1 Gammaproteobacteria bacterium
ACAGATTTTCACGCCAGCCCTTTAGGGTGAGGCGCAGGGATGCGTCGAATAACACGGAGCCCTAGGGTAAAGCAAGGCGTGTATTTTAATTTTTTTTCCAAGTCCCTGAGACCTCATGATCAAACAAATCGGCATCCAAACCGCCCCCTTCGACACAGCCGCCGAAATGTTACAGCTGAGCGACGCTAATGCCTCGGTAGGGGCCATAGTCACCTTCATTGGTTTGATGCGGGATATCAACCAAGGTGAAGCGGTGAACAGCATGACCCTGGAACATTATCCGGGCATGACCGAAAAGGCACTGGAAAAGATCCTGGATGAGGCGGAAAGTCGCTGGGATCTGCTCGGTATGCGCGTGGTCCACCGGGTAGGCGCACTAAAGCCTCAAGACCCCATCGTAATGGTGGCCGTTGCCAGTGCCCACCGTGGCGAGGCGTTCCAGGCCTGTGAGTTCATCATCGACTATCTGAAGACCCGTGCCCCTTTCTGGAAAAAAGAGCAGACCGCCGCGGGCGTCCAATGGGTCGACGCGCGGCAGACTGACAGCGAGGCGGAGCGGCGTTGGTGATGGCGTGAGGGCTATGGGCGAGCAGAAAACACATGGCCTTGGATGGTTCTTTCAACAACACCGTCACTCGGCATAATTCGTTACGTTATCGCGTCAACGGCACATCCATGTGCCACCGCTCACACACATCCCGCCTTGCTGGACGGGCATCTCGACGCCCCGAAACGTGAAATTAATTTCTACGCCAGCCCTAAGGGCTCGCGAAATAATAAGTCCCTGAATTTGGGGCGTCGAAGCGCCCGTCTGGCAAGGCGCGGAAACGCAGGAATATTCGTTATCTTTCAAGTTTTCGCAACGCCGCCAGGCGGGATGGATCGGCGTTCCAAAACATGGAGTTATTGTTTTGCGAGCCCTTAGAAGGAATAAGTGACGGCCAGCGCTCCCTTGACCTGGTTGTCGTCGCCCCGGTCGTCCACCAGCGGGCTGTCTTCGGCGTCGTTCATCAGACGGGTGTAACCCACGGACGCCAGCATGCCCCAGGTGTCTGTGAAGCTGTAACGCCCGGTTACGCTCAGCCCCCAGTCCTTGAGGCCGCTGTCGGCGCTGTAGCGCGGCAGACCGCTGCGTCTGGCATCTTTGGCGTTGACGCCGAAGTAGGTCTCCATATAATCGGAGTCCGCATAGGTCAGGTGGGCGCCGAGGGTAAGCTTCAGGTCGTCGTTGACCGGGAGGTCGTATCCGCCCTTGAGATAGACCAGATAGCCGTTGTACTCATCGGAGACGTCGCCGGCAAAGCTCAGTGTCGCCGCCCAGCGATCCAGCTTGAAACCGACGAAGGCACCGGCCTCGGTCGCCGCGTCCACGTCCTGCATGTCGTCGACCTTGTCGTCGTCGCTGTCACTGCGCTCCAGCCGGTACTGTAGCAGCGGTCCCGCCGTCCAGGTGCCGCTCCAGCTTTCCGGGATCAGGTTCGCCCTTAGCCGGGCCGCACGTTCGCTTCCCGAGGTGCCGCTGAGGTCGATGAAGCGGCCGCTGGCCCAATTGTAGCGACCGAAGAGGGCAGGCATTGCCTCGTAGTCGTCGGAGCCCTCGTAGTCGGGTCCATAGCCTGCACCGAGACCAATGAATCCGCCTGCTTTGGCGGCTATTGCCGTCGAAGCCGCAAAGGCGCCGGTCAGAAGCAGGGCTGCAGTGCCGAGTCGCTTGATGTTCATCTGGAGTAACTCCTTAAAAATGTGTCCGTGGATTAGGTTTCGGCGCGCACGCGCAGTGTGGCTGGTTGAAACCGTGTTGTGTAATTGCAACACAGGTTATCATATTGTTGTCTTACATACAACCTGTGTTTCGTCGCGATCTACAGTCGGCCTCCGCTGCAGTCTTTTTCTGACCAGTTGATTAAATGTAGCAATATACATACAGTCGTATTTTAACAACATACTTCAGGCTTGAGGTTATCGGAGAGCTCGCCGCAAGCCACCCCTGATGCGGTGCCCGAAACCGTTCTGGAAGCGTATGTCAGATCCACGCCAGGCGGCACTCAGACACGCCGCGCCTGTGGAAACAACTGGTCACGGTAGCCTTCCACGTCGACTACTAGGATTCCAGTTCCCGGTTTTCTTCAGCTTGAATTCAGCTTCGTTGAATATAATGAAATAGTTTTATAGCTAACCAGCATCACCCTGGAGTTTTACGGGGTATATTCAAAGGAGCAAGACCATGAAAATTCAACAGATAATCCTCACCGTCTCGATGATCATATTGCTCGGCGCCAACCCGGTTGCAGTGGCAAAAAACGGCAATGCCGGCGGTACATTCCAGCAGGCAGGGGGTTACACCCAGTCCGTTGTATCCGAAGCGTTGAGTGATCAGGAAATCGACGACCTGGTGTTCATGGGAGAAGAGGAGAAACTGGCGCGGGATGTCTACATCACATTGTATGAAAAATGGGGGCATCCGGTTTTTTCCAATATCTCCCATGCCGAACAACGGCATATGGATAGCTTGGCGGGATTGCTGTACAAATACGGTATCGCGGATCCGGTGTTGGACGAAGACGATGTGGGTGGGTTCGAGAATGAGGTGCTGGCGGATCTTTACGACTATTTGATAGGAGAAGGTGTGAAGTCCCTCCCGGACGCCCTCAAACAGGGAGCATGGATCGAAGAGATCGATATCAGGGATCTGCTGGTAGCGATAGAAGAATCGAGGCATTCTGACCTGACCCAGGCGTACGAAAACCTGATGCGGGGCTCACGGAATCATTTACGGGCCTTTGTCAGACAGATAGAGGGTTTGGGAGAGGCGTACGAGGCGCGGGAACTCACTGCGGAGGCAATGGACGCGATTCTGAAACAGCCAATGGAAAGAGGGCAAACAAACCAGAAAGGAAACCGGAAAGGTGGCCGTAGTCGGTAAGGCAAGAACATCGGGGAAATAAAAAACGCGGGCTTTTCAGCCCGCGTTTTTGTTTTCAGCTTGAATTCAGCTCTCCAGAGTATCTTGAAATCCGTCACCGCTCACACCCCCTGTTTGATAAAGGGCTGACTGAACGGTGACTAAAACCAAATGACTTCGAACCATAAAGTACTCCGATCATGAACGAGCCAACTCAAATCAAAGTCTGGGATCCGATGATCCGTTTATTCCATTGGGCGCTTGTGGCTTCGTTTGCAGCAGCCTATCTGAGCGAAGACGACTGGATGAGCGTGCATGTGGTTGCGGGCTACACCCTCCTGGGCCTGCTGTTGTTTCGAGTGGTTTGGGGGCTGGTCGGGCCGCGGCATGCCCGGTTTTCGGATTTCGTGCGGCCTCCCTGGGAAGTAATGGCCTATCTGAAGGATCTCGCGGCCATGCGCGCACGACGCTATATCGGCCACAACCCCGCAGGCGCTGCCATGATCCTGGCATTGTTGATCAGTCTGCTGTTGAGCAGCTTGACCGGACTGGGGGCCTATGGCGCGGAAGGGGCCGGCCCGTTCAAAGACTGGTTTTTCGATTTGAACGCGGTTGGCAAGGAGGCGTTGGAAGAGATTCACGAGTTTTTCGCCAATTTCACCCTGTTTCTGGTCGCCGTGCATATTGGCGGCGTAATGCTCGGCAGTCTGCTGCATGGTGAAAATCTGGTGCGTGCCATGTTTACGGGTTCCAAGCGTGGTTGACTGGATTCGAATTCAACCAGGCGGACTATCAATGAATGAGCGAGCGATTATTACGCCGAGGGCTCCGGCTGTTGCCGTGGCTACCGCTATTTGTTCAGGCCGAGCCGGTTTCCGAGCTTCGGGAAGGGTATCGTATGCAGGGTGCCGGCAGATTCAGCGCTGGACCTGTTCGTTGAACACGGAGTACGTATCCCCGGATACGGAGGCTGGGATGACGGAGACTAGGACATAATGTGGCTTCTATTACTCATGATCTGGGGCTGTCTATTGCCGGTGGGAAACGCGCTTGCCGACGATGACTATCTGGACGCACGCCGTTTGATGGAGGCGGGCCTGATTCTGCCCTTGCATGAGATTCTAGGGCGAATACAGGAGGGGCATGCAGGCCGGATTCTGGAAGTGGAGTTGGAGCATGAGTCCGGGCAGTATATCTATGAGATCGAGATACTGGATGAAAAAGGTGTGGTTCGGGAGTGGGAGATCAACGCGACGAGCGGCGAGATACTGAAACCGGAACAGGAGGAGTGACCGATGCGTTTGCTTCTGGTGGAAGACGACAGCGTCTTGGCCGAGCAGCTGCATAAAGATCTGGAACGGATGGGGTTCGCCGTGGATCTCGCCGACAATGGCATCGATGCGGAATTCATGGGTGACGAGGCGCCCTATGATGTGGTGATTCTGGACCTTGGGCTGCCGGGGCGCTCCGGCATGGCGGTACTGAAAAACTGGCGTCAGCGTGGCAACCCGGTCCCGGTCATCGTGCTCACCGCACGCGATTCCTGGCCAGAGCGGGTCGACGGTTTCAAGGCGGGCGCCGATGATTATCTGGGTAAGCCATTTCATGTGGAGGAGCTGATCGTGCGCATCCAGGCCCTGATCAGGCGCAGCCACGATATGCCAGGCGCGGCATTGCGCAGTGGCGGGCTGGAGCTGGATGAGGAGCGCCAGCAGGTCACACTGCCCAACGGTAATACATTCAAGCTGACCGGCACCGAATTTCGACTGCTACGCTATTTTATGCTGCATTCGGGCAAGATTCTTTCCAAAACCCGCTTGACCGAGCATGTGTACGATCAGGATTTTGATCTAGACAGTAACCTGATCGAAGTCTATGTACGCCGTCTGCGCGATAAGCTGGGAAAAGATTATATCCTCACCAGGCGGGGGCAGGGTTATGTGTTTGTGGAAAGGCCAGGATGAATTCCCTGGAACGCCGTCTGCAACTGGGTCTCACCCTGAGTCTGATCATACTCATGGGCGGCTTTTGGATAGCTGGAAATCAGTCGATACGCATGCTTACCGAGGATTTCATCGCCTCGCGGCTGAAACATGACATGGAAAATCTACTCGCTACCCTGGTGTTGGACCCAGACCACCCCCGGGTACGCTGGCGGCGCATCAATCATATCTATAACCAACCCTTCTCGGGCCACTATTATAAGTCGGAGGCCAAGC
>JAUXGQ010000232.1 GCA_030621975.1 Gammaproteobacteria bacterium
GAACCGTATAGCGCATATGTAAAGGAATTCCATATGCCAGACCGGAGTCGGCGGCTCGATCGACCTCCAGGAATGCCAGCGGCTCCAGCGTCGGTTCCCGGAAGTACAGGCTGCTGAGCATCAGGTCCGAGGCGCTGCCCATCGGACCGATCAAAAGAGGGGTGGCCTGGGCACGGGCCGTCAGGGTCTTGCCGCCCTGCTCGACCAGCACATACAGACCAGCCGGCAGGAACAGTATGAGGGTGATCGAGCCCACGAGCACGAAGGTCTTGACCCGGTTGAAGGCAAGGTATCGCCAGGCGAGGTACAGGATGTGTTTCATGCGGCCACCTCCCTCACATCGATCGTCCGGTCGAACCTGCCCAGCAGCTCAAAATCATGGGTCACGATGACCAGGGGAGCGCCGCTTTCGGATGAGTACTCAAACAGGATATCCATCACGTGATCGCGGTTGACCGGATCCAGGTTTCCGGTGGGCTCATCTCCGAAGATCACCACAGGCTGTGTCACCAGGGCGCGGCACACCGCCACACGTTGACGCTCCCCTTGAGAGAGATAGGCGGGATAGCGCTTCAGCTTGTCGCCCAATCCGACGTCTTCACACAGCTGCCGGGCCCGCTGATCGGCCTCCGGGGTCAGCTGCAGGATCGGATTGAGCCTGAAGGGCAGCAGGACGTTGTCCAGGACCGTCAGATAATCGAGCAGCTCGAACTCCTGGAACACCAGGCCCATGCGCAGCGCCCGAAAATCCCGGCGGTCCTCCTGATTTAAATCGGAGATGACGGTTCCGTCGACATCGATCTTTCCCTCCCCCGGAACCAGTATGCCGGCCAGGAGATTCAACAGGGTCGTCTTGCCGCAACCGCTGGGGCCGGTCACGGCCACACGCTCTCCTGCCCCAACGCCCAGGCTCTCCACAGCGAGCTTGAAGTCTCCCACCCGATAGTCAAACCGCAGCTGGTTTACGTTTATCAGCTCGTCTGCCATGATTTGATCACCCTTTCTTCGCTCTTGAGGACCAGCCGGACTATTTTCCAGCGGTCGTCCTCGATCCCGATCGTAAGCTCTCCCAGGTAAATGTTTTGACGGTCATGGATGTGCTTCAGATGCTGCACCCGGGCCGTCACGACCCATTTGCAGGGATAGGTAAAGGACTGTTCTCCCGCCATGGCAGACAAAGCTTCATCCAAAGAGCTCACGCTGACGTCCTTGACCGTGATCCTGGCCCCCTGGCGTGTGCCGGCCGTCAGGCGGCGCCGGCTGTCCAGGTATACATCCGCGACCAGATTCTCTGATAGATTGTTTGCCAGATTATCGAAAGCCTCATTTTCGTCCTTCAGGTTGAACGCCAGGTAGGTGTCCGTGAGCAGCCTGTCCATGATCCGGGTGGCTTCCGTGGTGCTGGGGGCGCGGGGCGTATAGAACGGATTATGGACCCGCCAGGTTCCGAGGGGAAGGGTAAAAAAGGCGACGCCCAGCAGGACCCAGTGCGTTACCTGGCGGCCGCCTGCGATGTTGGCATCGAACCGGCGTTTCCGCGGCCTGGCCAATCCGGCCGCCAGCAGCAGGAAAACAACCAGCACAGGCAGGCGGGCAAAACCCATGGCGATCTCGGCCGAAAGCTCTTCGCTGAACCAATCACGGTACTCCCCCAGCCGCCAGAGCACCGCAGCGGCGGCGGCAAACAAACCCAAAATTCGAATGGGCTGACCTGATAAACCGGTGCTTATTTTTGCAGGTGCGGCACGGTAGCACACATAGAAGAGGAAAACCAGCAGCGCTCCCATGCCCACGACATTAGCCACGGGCAAGGATGTGATATTACTTAAATGTTGACCGGCGAAATACCCTTGATATGACATGGCCAGGCCCGCGATGAACAACAAGAGCCACGCCGGCCAACGCACCGGGAAAATCAGGGTCGTCCCCAAAAATGCCAGAAATCCGAATACCACCAGCGTTATTAAGAGCGGTGTGAAATTCGTGAAACTCAGGTATGTCCCCGCGGCAAACAAAACACCGGCCGCAGCTCCCACCCAGGAGCCACGCAGGCCCGGCTGCCGTTTTGCCCATACGGCGAGCACGAAAACGGTGACCAGGGTGATGCCCGGGACAATCGGAATGATCACACCTGTGAAAGCGGGAGTGCTCAAGTTGTACAAAAACAAGGCACAGGCCACAATCCCGAGTAGGTAGCCGATCCCGTATGTCGTCTTTTCCGTGATCGGCCCCAAAAAACCGAAAAGCACGGTCCGCAGTTCGCGTACACACAAAGCCAGCAGTGCCAGGCCGGCGATCGCGCCCCCGGCAACAAACAGGAACGCGACGGCATGTTCCCCTCGAGATAGACCCATGGCAGCCACAGGCTCCCCCGGCGCGGCTCCGTAAAGCAACCCCAGCAGGAGCATGACCGCCCACAAAGGGCGGTGCAGGCCCACAGGCGATGCCGACTTTCCCCGTAAGATCTCATAGGTCACAGACAGGGCCGTAAGGGCCGTCAGCGTCCGCGGTAGGAATGACGACATCACAACCCAATTCTGCCCGGCCAGCCATTGACTCAAGACCTGAGCCGCGGCAAAGGCGATAAAAGCCGCAGCATAGGCCTTTGTCCGCAATCCGATAAAGCCTAAAAGTACGATCAGCACAATCAGCTCAAGCCGCTGTAAAACCTGAACAATGCTTTTCCTGCCTGCATCCAGGGCAAGCCGGGCGAATGTGGGCGGCGGCGGGATCACAAAGAAAGACTGCGTCGCATGCAGCGACTGAACATGTTTTCGTCCGTCTAAGGTCTCGATGGTTAACTGAATCTCCATGGTCGTCCCGAGCAGCCCGCTGATCCCGATGGCCGTGCCGGCCAGATCATCGGGATTGCATTCCATCTGCCACGTGCGGATGACCGATGCGCCTGCGGCTCGCTCGTCAAGGTCCCCCTTGATGACACAAATATCCGGAAGCACGGGTCTCGCCTTCAATACCCGGCCGTTGATGATGGGCAGGGTGAGCACGACCTTGAACTGTGCGGGGGCAACTTCGGTTAGTGCCAGGGTGGCGGGGGTGGTGAAATCAGCCCGGGCGGTCCCGGTCCACACCAGACAGGCGAAAGCGAGAAGGCAGGAAAGACGTCTCACTGATCGCGGCCTTCCAGGACGGCAAGCGCGGCTTCGTCGAAAAGGATCTGGTAACGGGGGAAGATCTCCGCATAGAATTGGTCTTCGACAGCCTTGCGGTTTTCGTAGCGTATGTCCGTAATCACCCGCTGCAGGACCTCAGCCAGCTCCGGAATGCGGGATTCCTCTCGGTGTGTCACCTTCACGAGATGCAGTCCGTAGCTGGATTCAACGGGATCTGACCATTCTCCCGGAGTCAAAGCCAGAACCGCAGCGCCGAAATCGCTGCCGAAGGTGCGGTCGAGGTCCTGCTCAGACATGTCGGTATAGACGCTCGAAAACATGGAGAGATCTCCCAGGCCAGCCAATTCGTAAGGCTCGGGCTCTCGCTGCTTAAGGGACGCGAGGAGCTGGGTCGCGTCAGCCTGCACTCTGTCACCTCGCCTGTCTCGACTGAGATAGACCTGCATCAGGTCGACCCTGGCCGGGATGCGGTAGCGTTCCGTCCGCAGCGTGAAATAGGCCTGGATCTCCTCGTCCCTGAGTTCGGCCGCTTCGGCCTGGGCCGTACCCATCATGGTGATCTTTCTCACCATGACCATCCGCACCGTCGGATCGGCGCGGTCCAGATTGAGGGCGATGGCCTCGCGGTACAGGATCTCGTCCCGGATATACTGCTCGAAGCCTCTGCGCAGTTCGACCGCTGTCGATTCGCGGTTCCAGGTCCGCATGATCTTGGCGCGCACCTGCGCGACATCCGCCTCCGTGAACACGACCCGGCTCGCAACCTCGGAATCACCCGGGGCTCCCCGAACCAGCACTATGGCCAGGGCCAGCAGCAGCCCAAACGCGAAGAGATGCGCAAAGGTCAGCCAAGTCGCCTGTTTTGGTGTGCTAGGCTTCTCAGGACGGTTCATTTTTCCTCCCTACATTTCTCCCTAAGCGTGAAAATACTATACACCCCGCGACAGACAGGTACAATAACACCTTTGGGGTATGCAGCTAAGAGGGAGAATTATGATCTCGAGCTTTCCCTACTTTCTCCCCAGCAAATTAGCGGTATATCCAGCGGTAAAGAAAACAAACACCACCAAACCGGTTGATGGTTCATTCCACCGGCGTGTACCAGATCGGGCTCGTGTAGGCGCGATCCTGAACCGTCATGGTCACATAATTCGGCATCTCGATGCCGTAGAACTTAGCGTCGTAGGCCGTCCAGCGAGGTTTCGGGATCTCGATGACCCGCACGTAGTAGAAAGCATGCTCGCCGGGATCGAAATCAGGGTCCTTCCAGAAGCCCATCAGCAGGGCGTCCCCGATGGAGTTGGTGTAGGTCGCGTTGTCGACGTCGACGGTGCTGCCCACCGCGGTGCGGGAGCGGCCGTCGGAACCGATGGTTCGGCCGTCGGAGACCGCGACGTCATAGATGCGCTCCTGGGTCTCCCCGTCGGCGCCCAGCCAA
>JAUXGQ010000469.1 GCA_030621975.1 Gammaproteobacteria bacterium
GCAATGGCAAATGGGCGGCCATCTTCGGCAATGGCTACAATTCCGATCCCGACGGTGATGGGACCGCCAAGCTGTTTATCCATTATCTGGATGATTCAGATCACAGCGAGGTGCAAATCCTGGAGACAGGAAAGGGTTCGATCGTCAATGCTGACTGCAATGATGTCGCCAGCGACTGCAACGGCCTGGCCACACCGGCTGTAGTGGATCTGACAGGGGACGGCATTGCCGACCGCGTCTACGCCGGTGATCTCAAAGGAAATCTCTGGGTGTTCGACCTGACGGGCTCTGACACCACGCAGTGGGGATCGGCCTATGGCGCAGCGCCCCTGTTCACCGCCACCGACGGAAGCGGCACCGCTCAGCCGATCACCACGCAACCGGCGGTGACCCTGCATCTCACGGAAAAGTCCGCCGCAACCGAGCCCAATACCCTGGTGTTTTTCGGAACCGGACAGTTCATCGTCGCGGCCGATTCTCAGACCACGGGGGTGCAGAGCTTTTATGGGCTCTGGGATGCTGGAGAACCCATCTCCGGCGCCAGATCGGATGTCCTCGTGGAACAGACGATCAGCCAGTCCGTCCTCACCATCGGGAGCGATCCCTTCGATATCAGAACTCTGTCCAGCAACAGCGTGGACTATCAGCAGAAAAAGGGCTGGTACGTGGATTTTCTCATAGAAAGTGGAGAAAGGGTGGTGGTCAACCCCCTGTTGTTCGGCGAACTGGTGGTGTATACGACCGTTATACCGAGCACCACCCAGTGCGGCACAGCGGGCAACAGCTGGCTGATGGTGCAAGATTTCTTCACCGGCGGGGAACCCAACTTCATCGCCATAGACGTGAACAACAACGGGACATGGGATGAGGAAGATGTTGCCGACGGGCAAAATGTGGCGGGCGTCAGCTCCGGCGATCTGTTCTGGCAGCCCACCATCGTCCAGTCCGGCATCGGTGCCGAGGGCACCGTGTTGCTGCCGAAGGACGCGTACGGCAGCGATGACACCCTGGAAACCCAACGGATCCGGGGCGGCAGCAACAGGGCCGCTCGTTCGTCCTGGGCCCGTTTCGAGTTCGACTAGACCGGAGATACTTATGAATTTCAGGCAAGTGCTGGCGCTGTCGCTATCGCTCCTCTTCGCGGGTGGTGCAATCGGGTTGTCTTCGGCATTGGCCGGTTCGCAGCTTGCTGGTCAAGGGGTCCCGATCGCCACACAGGACGGGGTGCAGACCCAGCCGACTGATGTGAGCCGTTCCGGCGCCTTTCACGGTTTCGATCGGCAACATGGCGTCGTCTGGATTAACGACTATGTGTACTGGCTGCACCCGAGTTTCAAGGTTATCGGGAACGCAACCAAGCTGGGGCTGCTGTCCGCGATCAGGCGGGGCGAAACCATCGAATTCGTGGCCGTCCCTGACCCCAAGGACCCGCGCAGGACGCTGCTCATGGAGATACGCCGGGAATAAACAGCCGGATTGCCGGGTGCGCAAAGCGCGCCCTGCGGCGAGTTCCTCTTTTCGATCAAATACAGGGGCAAGCGTGTTGTTACGCAAGTCACAGACCGGTTTCACGCTCGTGGAGCTGATGATCGTGGTGGTCATCTTGATAATTCTGGCCGGGGTCGGGTATCCGCTCTACCAGGACCAGTTGCGCAAGGCACGCCGCACCGATGCGAGGAGCGCGGCCATGCAGGTGGCGCTGGCCCAGGAACAGTATTTTACCCGCACCGGAAGGTATACGATCGATCTCAGTGACAGTGACTTGAATCTGCACCGCGGTCTGGAGACTGGCGCTTCAGAAGGGGGCTATTACAAGATTGCGGTAGCGCCCGCGGATGGATCCACGATTGCCGAAACCTTTGTGGTCACTATAGCCCCGCACGAAGGCAAATCCCAGATCAAGGACCTGGTTTGCACGGAGTTCACGATCGACCAGACAGGTAATAAAGACGCGGAAGGCAGTGATCCGACAAAGTGTTGGTAGGCATAATTCGAAACCCGCCGGGCGCCCCTAATCGCGCAAGCCCGGACTTCTCACCAGGGTTCGGAATTTTGGCCCAATCTGGCTTCGTACTTTGGACGATTTTCAGAAAATGTAGGCTGAGGCTTGCCCCAGCTTTGCTCCGGTATAGATCGCGAAACAAAGAGCTGGGGCAAGCCCCAGCCTACTTTATAACTTCTGGATCCTGGAGTTCTCTGGGCAGCGAAAACACGACCCTTTCTTCCCGCCCAACGCCTTCCTCAACCCCTTTCACTCCCCAGCTCCTGAGTCTGGCGATTACCTCATCCACCAGTACCGCCGGCGCTGATGCACCCGCGGTCACGCCTATGAGCTGCCTGTCGTTTACCCATTCCCGCCGAATATCGTCTGCCCCGTCGATCAGATAGGACGGGGTTCCCCGTTTCTCCGCGATCTCTTTCAGACGGTTCGAGTTGGAGCTGTTGGGCGAGCCCACGACCAGCACCAGGTCACAACGCAGGGCCAGGTCCCTGACCGCATCCTGGCGGTTCTGGGTCGCATAGCAGATATCGTTCTTTTTGGGGCCGGCAATATTGGGAAAGCGTGCTTTCAGTGCGTCGATCACCTGGGCCGTATCGTCCATGGACAGGGTCGTCTGGGTGACGAAGGCCAGTCGCTCGGGCTGAGCGATGTCAAGCTGCAACACATCCTCCGGCGTTTCCACCAGGTGGATTCTGGCCTCCGAACCTTTGTGCTGGCATTGTCCCATGGTGCCCGCAACCTCGGGATGGCCCCGATGCCCGATGAGTACCACCTCATGACCGTTACGACAATGCCGCGCCACCTCCAGATGCACCTTGGTCACCAGCGGGCAGGTGGCGTCAAATACCCGCAGGTCGCGTCTGGCCGCTTCCTCCCGAACCGCCCGGGATACGCCGTGGGCGCTGAAGATCACTGTACTCCCGTCCGGTATGTCGGAGAGTTCATTGACGAA
>JAUXGQ010000534.1 GCA_030621975.1 Gammaproteobacteria bacterium
AAGTGTCTGAGTGTCATCAAACAAATCGCACGATGCCCGTTCACCCGAAAGGTGAAGCCGCTGCGGGGCTTATAGCACGTCCAACCGCCGTACTTTAGGATGATCAACGACGACGCGGAATTCCACAAGCTGCTACTTCGCGCTTACCTCGACAGCGCGACCGATTCCATCTTCGTCCTGTGCCAGGAGATGAAGATTCGGATCTGCAACCCTGTAACGGGCCAATGGCTTGGCCGCACAGAAGACGTTTTGACAAGCGGCAATGAGCCCATTGCGTTTGTCGATCTACTGGGCGTTGCGGAAAGCGCGGAGGAGTTTGGACGTCATTTCGACGCCGTCCTGACCAAGGGTGAACCACGGCGGTTCGAATGCCTCATTCACCCCCCAAATGCACCGCGGCGATGGCTGGAGTTCAGTCTCAATCCGGTGGATTACCAGGACTCAGCCCTGGTGATCGCCGTGGCCCGCGACATATCGGATCGCAGGGAGATCGAACTCCAATTGAAGACGAGCAAGGAGCGGCTGGCCGAGGCCCAGCGGATCGGGCGCATTGGCATCTGGGACTGGGACATCTTAAACGACGAACTCTATTGGTCTGAGGAGGTCTACCGGATTTTCGGCTTGCAACCCGACCGTTTTCTACCCTCATACGACGGCTTTCTCCGGGCCGTCCATCCCGACGACCAGGAGTCGCTCAGAAAAGCCATCCAGTTGGCCATTCAAAAGCGCAAACCGATGCATCTCGACCATCGGATCCTGTTGCCGAATGATGACGTTCGCATCGTCCATCAGCAGGCCGAGATCAATTACGACAGACATGGGAAACCGGTTCGCATGGCGGGCACCGTGCAGGACATTACCACCCGAAAACAGACCGAGGAAAAGATCCGCCACCAAGCCAACTACGACGCTTTAACGGATTTACCCAATCGTTATCTGCTGGAAGACCGCCTGGAGCGGGAACTTGCCCGTACCCGGCGTCGGGGCCACTTCGGGGCGGTGTTGTTCCTCGATCTGGACAACTTTAAAACCATCAACGACTCTCTCGGCCATCAAACCGGCGACGCCCTGCTCAAACAGGTTGCGCAGCGCCTGCTCCGGGATACGCGCCGGGAAGACACCGTTGCCCGTCTGGGGGGAGACGAGTTCGTGCTGCTGGTGTCCGAGGTCGGCAAGGACCGCGAGAAGGCGGTGGCATATGCCCAGTATATCGCCGACAAGATCATCCGGCTGCTCTCGGTACCCTATTTCATCGGGGGGCAGGAGTTACATATCACACCGAGTATCGGCATAACGCTGTTCCCCGTCGAGGACGAAAGCGTGGAGAAGATCCTCATGCGGGCGGACACGGCCATGTACAGCGCCAAGGCGGAAGGACGCAATGCGGTCCGCTTCTATCTTCCCAGCATGCAGGCGGCCGCCGAAAAGCTGCTCGCAATGCAGAAGGATCTGCGCTATGCCCTTGCGGACTCCCAGTTCGAGCTCTACTTCCAGCCTCAGGTCGACGTACAGGGCAGGATTATCGGCTGCGAAACCCTCCTGCGCTGGCAGCATCCCCAACGCGGTCTTATCACCCCAGGAGACTTCATCCAGGTCGCCGAGGAGACGGGACTCATCGTTCCCATCGGCCAGTGGGTGCTGAGACAAAGCTGCCAGCAGCTTGCATTCTGGCAGCAACACGGCACCTGCCCGGCCCCGGGGCGACTTGCCGTCAACGTGAGTCCGCGACAGTTTTATCAACCGGACTTCGTTGGCCAGATCGAACAGCTTATCGGCGAGACCGGCGTCGATCCCAGCGGTCTGAAGTTGGAGATCACTGAACGCATGCTGGTGAAGAACGTCGACGATACGGTCGGCAAACTGAACATTCTCAGAAAACTGGGTATCTCGGTTTCGATCGACGATTTCGGAACCGGCTATTCGTCCCTGGCCTATCTAAAAAACCTGCCGCTGAACCAGTTGAAGATCGACCGCGCCTTCATACATGGCATCAACCCCGGCTCCAGCGACGCGGCCATCGTTGAAGCCATAATTTCGATGGCGAATACGCTCGAGCTTGAAGTCGTCGCAGAGGGTGTTGAATCGGAACCACAGTTTCGATTCCTGAAAAGCAAGGATTGCCGCTACTTTCAGGGCCATTATTTCAGCCCACCTCTTCCCCTTAAAGAATTCAACGAGTTGTTGCTAGATCACGCCAAGTCACGAAAAAGCCTGGCGGGTTTGGGTTGGGTTTGACTTGATAGACAGGATTGACGGGATGGTAAAATCTGCCTTCCGGACGCAGATCTTACCGCGGAAGCCACCAGGGATGTGTATGCTGTACACAAAGCTCAGAATCAAAACAGGTCCTGTAAATCCTGGTCAATCCTGTTAATCCTGTCCGTTCTCTGAGACTTACACCAGGCTACTGCCCCTCAATTCCACAGCAGGACATTCTGGACGTAATAGGGATCGGCGCGCTGCGCGTCCCAGCCGTAGGGATCGACGGGCTTGCCATCGCACTGGACTTCGAAGTGCAGATAGAAACCGGATGCCCCCAGGTTCCC
>JAUXGQ010000263.1 GCA_030621975.1 Gammaproteobacteria bacterium
AAAGCGGTGGTACGGTTACCGCCGAATCCGCCATTTTTACTTAATCAAACTTGTTTGTTATACGAGTTAGGCATATCGGAGGCGATAATGAAAGGTTACCAGAACATCCTGTGTGCAACGGATTTCTCCGACCAGAGTCAGATTGCGTCAGAGCGTGCTGCGGAACTTGCTCAGCGTTATGATGCGCAGTTCACCTTGCTTCATATCGTGGAATATTTTCCGGAAGACAGGTCCAATGTTCAGATCGCACCCGAGGATGTCGATCCAGCGGCCTATCGGGAAGAACGGGCGCGTGCATCACTGGCAGAGATTGTCCGTACTTTGCTGTTTAACGTATCGTGGAGTGAAAATCGATGAATACCGAACAGGCACTACAGCAGACCATCAACGATATGGTGGACGATCATCGCGGCATTCTCGCGGTAGATGAGAGTGCGCCCACCATAAAAAAACGTTTCGACGCTATCGGCGTGGAATCCACGGAGGAAAACCGCCGTTTCTACCGCTCACTGCTGCTGGATACAAAAGGCTTGGGCGATCACATCAGCGGCGTTATTCTGTTTGAGGAGACCCTGACCCAGAAAAATCATGTCGGAAAGCCGTTACCCGAGGTAGCCTGGGCGCAGAAAATCGTTCCCGGCATCAAGGTCGATAAGGGCAAGGGGCCTTTGTCCGGAGCACCGGGCGACCTTATCACCCGGGGACTTGACGGCCTGGCCGAGCGGCTGGCGGTTTACAAGGAACAGGGCGCCCGTTTTGCCAAATGGCGGGAGGTCTACCCTGTCACTCCCAACAATCCGACACGTTTGGGCCGCCTCGCCAACGCGGAGGTGCTGGCACGCTACGCCGCCGTCTGTCAGGAGCTGGGCGTCGTGCCCATCGTGGAACCGGAAGTGCTGATGGATGGCGATCACGAGATCGAACGCTGTGCCCAGGTGACCGAACACGTCCTGCACGCGGTCTTTCATGCCCTGCATCTGCACGGCGTGGTCCTCGAACACATGATCCTGAAGCCGAACATGGTCGTGCCAGGCAAGGATCGCCGCCGCGCCACACCTGGTGAAGTGGCCGAAGCCACATTGAAGGTATTGCGCCGCGCTGTCCCTGCTTCAGTGCCCAGCATCAATTTCCTGTCCGGCGGCCAGGGTCCTGAAGAGGCCACCGCCAATCTCAACGCCATCAACCAATTACGCCGCAATGCCCCTTGGCAGTTGAGCATCTCCTACGGCCGCGCCCTGCAGCAACCTGCATTGCATGTCTGGAAAGGCAAGGAGGAGAACCGCGAGGCAGCCCAACAGGCCCTGCTGAAGCGGGCGCGGCTCAACAGCCTGGCACGGCAGGGTGAGTACACACCGGATCTGGAGTAACGGCACTACCCGGAATTCGTAAACCATCGGGTGCATCTCGAGTACCGCCTAGTATGTAGCCGACCTGACCGTGAATGACAAGCGAGCGAAGAAAAGGCTCGCTTCAAAATAACTTCACATTCTGGAACGTCGGTCTATTCCGGTTCAGTGTCCTTCTTTGCCCTTTTTTCTTGAAACAATCGATGATGGTACGAACCCTCTCGAAGCAGCTTGGCGCCGCATTTCGGGCACCGTTCCTCCTGGCAGGGGACTCCCCTGCTGTGGGCAGTCTTTTCCCCGCACTTGGGGCAGACGCAATATCCGCCCTCACCCATCTCATGCCTGCGCTCTATTGCCATTGTTGACTCCCTGGAATTCCCGGTTTGATAAGCACCGCTGCAGAGTTACATTACCCGATAGTCAAGACTTCCGTCTGCAAAGGGGAGGGCTTCGGCGACCCCCCGCACAGCGGAGATGCCCCTTTCCACCGAATAGTCTAGCACTGCGCGTGCCGGATCTATCCCCACCCGCACGCCGAGCGGACCCGCGAAGCGTCCGGTTCCGACGCCGATGGACAACCCCAGGCCTCGCCAAGGTAGCAGGGCGCGAACGGCCAGCAGCTCCGATTGGTAGGCCACCGCGTGCCGTACGAACCAGGTATCGTAACGGAGGTGGTCGGCCTCGAAGGGCACGGTCCTCGGCACGGCTAGAGAAGCGCCCACAGAGCTTGGACGACGCCCCGGGGCTGGAACAAGCCCGGGTTCGCGTACGGGATGTACTCTATCTTCTTAACATTGTCAGCCTGCCGCACAAGACAAAGCCTTAGTATCCCCATAATCAGATGCGTCAGGCCAGTTTACTCCGCCACGTGGCATACTACCCGCTCTATTTCGGCAATAAACCGCTTCGGCGAGTGGGCCCTCGATTCAAGGTTCCTTCGCTGATGAGTCCGAGATAGAATGATATGCGAAGAACCTTTCAGCCGGATAGTCAGGACGGGATGAACTTCGTTGGTTGCGGCGTGTAATTACTGTCCCCCTCGCGGAAACTACCGTTTCGCGCGCCATCGTCGCGGTGGAACCATAAAAGCGGGGGAAGTGCCCAGTTTCAGTTAACCGCGTGCGGTTCACTAGCCCCGCGTATTGAGTTCAAGGTAACGCGATTACCCGAATTATAGTAAAGAGGGAAGTAGCTCAAATGACTCGTGTCGGGCAATCTAATAAACCGCTGTACGGGAAACGAATATTGGTCTGCGGTAAGGGTGGCAGCGGCAAGAGCACTGTAGTTGCCCTGATGGCAACCATTCTGCAGCGAAAAGCGTACGAGGTCATGGTCCTGGACGGTGACGCCTCCAACCCCGAGGGACTGATACGGTTGTTGTTCGGCTTGGGTGTAGAGGGAGAGCCAAAACCGCTCATAGAATTTTTCGGTGGCATTGATGTCGTAACCTGCCCGGTAGATGATCCATCGCCTCTTACACGCATCAATGATTCAGCCCCCGTTCCAGAACACAGGATTGATCTTTTTAGGGAGATCGCTGCCGAGTACTATCTCCAGAAAGGAAGCACGACCCTGTTGCAAGCAGGAAAGATTGAAACGTACGGACAAGGGTGCGACGGACCGTTGGAGAAAGTGGTCAGGGATTTCATGGTTGAAGGAGATGCTGTAAACGTTATTGACATGAAAGCCGGAATCGAGCATTTCGGCAGAACGATCCCCGATCGAATGGATGTCATCCTTGGTGTCCTGGATTACACCCTTGAATCCGTTTCAATTGCAAAAAGAATCGCCGAATTTTGTCAAGAGGCGGGTATTCAAGATTTCTGGTTGATCCTGAACAAGATCGGATCGGAAGAGGTGGAATCCTTGCTCATGGATAAGTTGGGAAATCTGCAGGGCAAGGTGATTGGTTCGATATCTTACGACCAGGAACTGATAAAGGTGGGACTGTCCGGGAACGCCCTTGGTGGATGCAAGGCGTTAGAAGAAGTTGCACATATCGTGGAACGACTGGAACAGGTGGTTTCATTCCAGTGAGAAACAAAATGAAGGATGCTGCAAATAGTGACGACCAATGGCGCTGAGCGTGGTTCTCGGCCTGGGCACAGGCCGGGTGGCCGGGTGTTAGTCAACTAAGCAGCTGGGAGGTGCGATGGACAGGAGACCAGTACTCCTTATCATATTTGATGGTTTCGGTCTTAATCCCAACCGGCTCCATAACGGCTGGGCGTTAGCGCGCACCCCTCACTTGGATGAATATTTCGCTTCCAATCCCCACACCGCGTTGCAAGCCTCAGGGCTGGCCGTCGGTCTTCCCGACGGCCAGTTTGGCAACTCTGAAGTAGGGCACCTCACATTGGGAGCAGGGCGAATTCTTGAACAAGAATTGGTGCGGATTACAGAGGCGATTCACGATGGCAGCTTGATAGCGAACTCGGCCTGGCAGACTCTGTTGAAACGGAGTAAGCGGGTACATCTCATCGGTATGGTTTCCGATGGTGGTGTGCATTCCCACATTGATCATTTGTTCGGGCTCCTCACTATGCTCCACGAAGCAGGGGTTACACCTGTAATCCATATGATCACCGACGGGCGGGATACTCCTCCAAGGGCGGCTCGCAAGTTCCTGTCGTCTCTGGAACGACGACTGGCTGAACTTGGCAACGGGGAGATCGCGACAGTCAGTGGCCGTTATTTCGCCATGGACCGGGCGATGCATTGGGATCGTACAGAGAAGGCCTGGTCAGCGATGGTGTTGGGGATGGGCCTGCATGCCGTGTCTCCGCTTGAAGCCATTGAATCCGCCTATGCCCGAGATGAGGGCGACGAGTTTATCCAACCCACGGTGATCGGTTCACCGCCGACACCGGTCATTGCCCCGGATGAGCCGGTTTTTTTCTTTAATTTCCGCAGTGACCGTATGCGGCAGCTGGCGGCGGCTATGGGACTTGAAGATTTTTCACACTTTGCACGCAATAC
>JAUXGQ010000070.1 GCA_030621975.1 Gammaproteobacteria bacterium
CTGCGTGCGGCCGCCGGTGAGTGCATCGAGGTCACGGTCAACAATGCCCTGCTGGATCCGGCGGTGCTGGCCGTGGGCGGCGCACCGGTGGTGGACGCCGATGGTCTGCCTGTGTTCCAGGACAAGGGCAAGCCGCTGTTTGTCCTCGACGCGGGCGGTCAGTCGCTCTGCGGCGGCCAGCCGTGCACGGCGGTGGCGGCGCTCGATGTGACCTTCGACGCCATGCCCGAGCTGCCGACCTACACCTCCCTGATCGGGGTGACCAAGCGCGACCGGCTCGGCCCGCAGGGCTCGACCACCTTCCAGACCAACCTGCTCCGGACCTCGGCGGAGGTGGGTCTGCACCCGCAGCTGGTGGCCTACGACGTCACCCGGGCCGACGGCATGGTGGTCGGCGAGAACTCGCGGGGGCAGGGTTCGGTCCCACCGGGGCAGTCCAACATGGTGCGCTGGTACGCGGGCGATGTGTCGCCGCAACGCGTGCAGCAGGGCAACAATGTTCGGCTCAACCTGGTCGCCACCCCGGTCGAGTTCGGCGGCGCCAACCTGATGCCGGCCGACAAGATCAAGCAGGGCATGAAATCCCTGATCGGTCAGCTGGTCATCGAGCCTGAAGGCGCCACCTGGAACGAGGACACGGACGATACTACCGGCCGCCAGACCGCCACGGTCACGGCCAATGGATCCACGTTCCGCGACTTCTCCACTGTGTTCCAGAAGGGCCTCAGCTACTACTACGGCGCCAGCGACCCGGTCCAGCACATGAACGGCGAGGGCGTGGGCATCCCCGAGGACCCGCAGGACTCGACCCACATGGCCATCAACTTCGGCGCCGAGCCCTTGTGGTTCCGGGCCGGCATCCTGCCGCAGTCGGCGTTCGGCAATGTCGGCTACGGTGGCGTGAACCCGCAGTTCGACCTGTTCAGCAACACCCGGGTGGGCGGCGATCCCGCCACCCCGGTGTTCCTGGCCAACGCGGGTCAGCCGATGCGGATGCGGGTCACCATGCCCCATGGCACCAACCGCGGCACCACGTTCCAGCTGCACGGCCACGTCTGGCAGCGTGATCCCTACGTCTGCCCGGGCGAGAGCCGCAACGGCCTGACCGGTGCCTGCCAGTCCGAGCCCTTTAACGGGGACGGCACCATGCATGTCGGCTCGGTCGCCATCGGCGACAACCCGCTGGGGATGTACTTCGGCGGTCAGGAAAGCGTCTGGCCGGCCCAGCACTACGAGATCAACATCCCGAGTGCGGGTGGCGGCAATGCTTTGCAGGGTGACTACCTGTTCGGCGACTCCGCCAGCTTCGGCAACGCCAGCGGACTGTGGGGTATCGTGCGGGTGCAGTAGTCACTGCAACACCAGCGGACAGGGACGTCTGCCTGGGAACAAAGGAAAGCGTGGGCGCGGCCCGGGAGCAGGTCGCACCCGCTTTTTTTTTACAAGGTCGCCACGCCCTGACCCGGCGGGGAATTCGCGGCAGCGAAGCAACTCTGATAGGCTCAGGGAAAACAGGAGCTGGCGTCGACTTGGCAGGACCAACGCAGCATCGGGAAGACAGAAAACAGAAAAGACGATAAGGGGTGTGCCATCGCGCCCTGCAAATAATTTAAGAGACAGAGGAGGACATTCCGTGCCTATCACCTGCATAACCCGCCGCAGCCGGTGGGGCATTTTTACCCTGGCTTCATTGACCGCATTATTCGCTCTCGGCAGCCAGGCCGGGGAGGTGGCGCCGCCCGCCCCGACTGAGCCCCAGCTTCAGGTCGACGCAGAGGCGGCCGGCAAGCGCTATGTCAAGGACGGTGTGGTGATCGACTTTGAATGGTTACCCCCGGCGGGTTCGCGCAGCGAAGCGCTGATGGAGGGGCAGGTCGCGGAGGTGCGTTTCCGCATCACCGAAGAGGCCACCGGCGCACCGGTCAGGGGCATTACGCCCGGGGCCTGGATGGATATGGGGCAGGTGATCGAGGGCCAGCCGGGTGCCGAGCAGAAATCCTGCAAGGACAAGATCGCCCTCTATCTCGGCGGGGCGGTGGGTATCCGCCCGATGCTGGATCTGAACAGCTACTACATCGTGGTGATGAACCGAGAACCCACCATCTCGATCGTCGACCCGCTGGTTTCCATGGCGGGGCAGACCAGCACCCTGGCCATGATCCGGCTCAAGGCGTCGGGCTCGGACTGGAGCAGGAGCGCTGACGAGCGGCGGCTCTTTATCAGTATGCCCGAGGCCGGGCAGATCGCTGTGGTGGACACGGAGGACTTCAAGCTGGTCGGCGAGGTGGCCGCGGGCAAACAGCCGACCCGGGTGGCCCTGCAACCGGACGGACACTATTTGTGGGTGGGCAACAACGCCGATAGCGCCGAGGAAAGCGGCGTCAGCGTGATCGACGCCGAGACCCTGAAGCCCGTGAAGCACATCGCCACGGGCTTGGGCCACCACGAGATCACCTTCTCCGACGACAGCCGCCACGCCTTCGTCTCCAACCGCGAATCCGGCACCGTCACGGTGATCGACGTGCAGACGCTGGAGGTGGTGAAGCAGGTGGCGACCGGTCCTGTACCGATCTCGATCGCCTGGTCGACCCTGGCCAGGACGCTTTATGTCTCCGACGGCAAGGCCGGCACAATCAGCGTGCTGGGCGGCGATGACTTCGAGCTGCGCCGGCACATCGCGCTGGCACCGGGCCTGGGCCCGCTGCGCTTCAGCCAGGACGGGCGCTTCGCCCTGGTGGTCAACCCGGCCGAGGACAGGGTCGTCGTCCTGGACCCTGCGACCGACAAGGTGCTGCACAGCATCGAGGTCAAGGGCAAGCCCTTTCAGGTCACCTTCAGCCGCGCCTTCGCCTATGTGCGCCCGCTCGCCAGCGAACAGGTCACCCTCATCAATCTGCTCAGTCTCGGCGAGGGCAAGGACCCGATCGTGCAGCGTTTCGCAGCGGGGGCCGGCGCGCCACAGCTGGCCGGCGACCTGCCGCTGGCCGACTCGATCGCGACCTCTACCACGGAGGCGGCCGGCTTCATCGTGAACCCGGCCGACAATACGACCTACTTTTACATGGAAGGCATGAATGCGCCGTCGAGCAACTACAAGGTCTACGGTGCCAGCGCCCGGGCGGTCACCGTTGTGGACCGCAGCCTCAAGGAGATCGAGCCGGGGGTCTACGCCGCCAAGGTGAAGATCCCTGTGGCGGGCAAATATGATGTGGCTTTCCTGCTGGAAACCCCCCGCCTGCTACACTGTTTCGCGGCGCAGGCCAAGCCGAACCCCTTGATCAAACATGAGGTGGCCGCACTCGGCGTCGAGTACCTGCGCACCGTTCGCAGCGTACCCGTCCGCGAACCCACACCCTTCCGCTTCCGTCTGGTGACTCCGTCGACCGGCCTTCCCCGCACCGATCTCAAGGACGTGCGGGTGCTGTTCTTCCGCCTGCCCGGAAAGGATCGCACCGAGGTCGCCGCGCAGGAGGTGGGCGACGGGATATACCAGGCCATGCTGCCCTTTCCACGGCCCGGTGCCTACTATGTCTACGTGGGCGTGCGCTCGGAGAATGTCGGCTACAATGATCTGCCGTACTTCTCCATCCAGGCGACCCGGAAGCCGGCCGCCTCGAGCGTGAAGCCGGCTGGCGATGAGCAGGGGTGAACGCGATGCGGTTCGCCATGTGGCTGATCATCCTGGTCCTGGGCGGCTCGGCCCAGGCCCAGATGAGCGCGTACGGCATGGCGGCCAGGGTCAATGGAGTCGGCATCTCTAACGAGAAGCTCGAGCGCAGCTTCCAGGAATACATGGGCGAGAGTGGCCAGAACATCGCCGCCATCCGCTACCCAGGCCGGGTCAAGGTGCTGAGACGTGAGGCCCTCGAGCTGTTGATCGAGCAGGAACTCGTCTGGCAGGCAGCACAGAAAAAAGGGGTTGTGGCGACCCCGGAAGAGGTCACCCAGACGGTGGATAAGATGCGCGCCGGCTTTCGCTCCAGCGACGCCTTCGTGACCAGGCTCGCCATTGAAGGTTATACGGAGGAGAGCTATCGGGAACACATGAAGCGCCTGGTGTCGGCGCAAAAATACCTGGACAACCTGACCAGCGGGGTCGAGGTGAGCGACGCGGAGGTGCACGACTTTTATGCCGGAAATACCGACAAGTTTCGCGCGCCCGAGGTGGTGCAAGCCCGACATATCCTGCTGAAGTTCTCCCCGGACGCCGATGCGGCCAGCAGACAAGCCGCCCGGGAGAAGATGGCGGGTGTTCTTGCCGAGGCGAGAAGCGACGACGCCGACTTCGCCGCCCTGGCGAAGCAGCACTCCGAGGATGCCACTGCCGCCCAGGGCGGGGACCTGGGCTACTTCCCGCGGGGGCGCATGCTCAAACCCTTCGACGATGCCGCCTTTGGGCTCGAGCCCGGTCAGGTGTCGGACGTGGTCGAGACGCGTTCTGGGTTGCATATTATTCTGCTGGAAGATCACCGCGAGGCGAGCGAGGTACCCGAGGAAGAAGTGCGCGATCGGGTCCGTGAGTACCTTGTCACGCTGAAGCGTCAACAGACCGCTGATGAGACCATCAAGGACCTGCGGTCAAAGGCAGACATTGAGATCCTGATGCCGCTGTGAGCGGTGACGTGGAACGGGAGGAAAATCGCATGCCCCAACTTTTTTCAGTCGCAGCTCGTTCGGTTGCATTGCTGTCTGTCTTCCTGCTGAGCCTTTCAAGTGCCACGGCGGCTGAGACAGCGCAGCAACAGCCGGGTGCGGCGGAGCAGGGTGGGCATGATCCGCATGCACATCACAGGGCCGTGCTGGCGAAACCAAAGACCAGCCAGGGCAAGTCGACCCGGGTCGAACTCCAGGACCGGCAGCTGGTGACCCAGGCGGGCGACAAGGTCAGGTTCGCCAGTGAAGTGATCGCTGACCGGATCGTGGTGATGGATTTCGTCTATACCAGCTGCACCACGGTTTGCCCGGTGCTCTCCGCCGTGTTCGCGCAAGTGCAGGACCGACTGGGCGAGCGTCTGGGCGATGAGGTGATTCTCGTCTCGGTGAGCGTCGATCCCACGCGCGACACGCCGCCGCGTCTCAGGGCCTATGCGGCCAGGCACAAGGCGCGCGACGGCTGGGTCTGGCTCACTGGCGACAAGCCCACGGTCGATCAGGTTCTGCAGGATCTGGGTGCCTACACACCGAACTTCGAGGATCACCCTTCCATGGTGCTGGTGGGCGACGGTCGCTCCGGAACCTGGACGCGTTATTTTGGTTTCCCGGGCACCGATCAGATCATGGTGCGGGTGGATGAGTTAGTGGCGGCACGACAGACCGCTGCGGCACAGGAGTAATCGACGATGTACAGAGTATTTGTTTCTTGCCTGGCTCTCTTCATGACTTCGAGCCTGCCCGCCTGGTCGGCGGCGCCCGCCGAGGCGGTGCGCCCCCCTGCCAAGGCGACTGCGTCGGGCGAGGGGGAGGCGCGGACCTATTTCACCGACCTGGAGCTGGTCACGCAGAACGGCGAGGCGGTGCGTTTCTACAGCGACGTACTAAAGGACCGGGTCGTACTGATCAACTTCGTCTTTACCCGCTGCCAGGACGCCTGTCCCATGCTGGTCCACAAACTGCTCAAGGTCAAGGAACTGCTCGGTGAGAAGCTGGGTGAGACAGTCTACTTTGTCTCCATCAGTATCGATCCGGAGCGCGATACTCCCGAGGACATGAAGGCGTTCGCCGAGCAGCAGAAGGCGCAAATGAACGGCTGGATATTTCTTACCGGAACCCCGGACAACGTGAACCACATCGTCAAGAAGCTGGGGCAGTATTCGCCCGATGTCGAGGCGCACTCGACGTTACTGCTGGCGGGTAACGTCAGGACCCGCCACTGGATGAAAATACCCCCCAACATACCGCCCGGCGGGATCGCCGAGAAACTGCGTCTGCTGGCCGACGACGAGCTCGCCGCAGGGCCTTGAGCAGGGGCCGGGAATACACTGTTAACCGCAGGAGGGTTCTCCTGAGCTTATTTGCGCAGCGGCGCCCAGCCTGCCGGCTGCTTTTCCGGGGATGCAGCCTGGCAGCCCTGCTGGCCGGGATGCTCGTAGGGGCCACGGCGCTCGCCGCGGCTCTGTCGCCGCAGGAGATTCGCGGCAAACAGCTCTACACCCTTGGCAGCAGCGCTTCCGGGGAAACGGTGACCGCCTACGTGGGCAGGACGTCGGTGGCATTGCCGGCGAGTGCGGTGCCCTGCGCGAGCTGTCACGGCCCGGATGGCCTGGGACGCCCGGAGGGCGGCGTCATCCCAGCGGATATCCGCTGGCGCCAGCTCACCAAGTCCTACGGCCATGTTCATGAAAACGGCCGGCGCCACCCCCCTTTCGATGAGGCAAGTCTCGCCCGGGCCCTGGTGACGGGACGGGATCCAGCCGGTAACCGGCTCGACCCGGCCATGCCTGTTTACGAAATAGCGGATCAGGACATGACGGATCTGCTCGCCTACCTGAAACGTCTGGAGACTGATCGGGACCCGGGGGTCGAGCAGGACCGGATTCAGGTCGCCACCCTGCTGCCCCTCACCGGCAGGCAGGGTGATCTCGGGCAGGCCATGGGGCGGGTCATACAGGCCTGTTTCCAGGATCTCAACAAGGCGGGTGGGGTCTTCGGACGGCGGATCGAGTTGCTGGTCGTGCCCTATGGCACGACGGCCGCAGCGACGCTGGATAACCTGCGCAAGGCCCTGCAAGGGGAGGGCGTGTTTGCCCTGGTCGGCGCCTACACCGTGGGTCTGGATCAGGAGATACTCGATCTGCTGAGGGAAGACAAGGTCCCCCTCGTCGGGCCGTTTACCCTCGATCCGGGCGATGAGATTATCAATGCGGCCGCTTTCTATCTGTACTCAGGGTTCGCCGAGCAGGCCCGGGTGCTGGCCAACGTGGCGTTCAAGGACGCGCCCGCCGACAATGCGCCGGTGGTGGTCGGGCCGGAGGGCGAGCATGTCGACCGACTGGTGGAGGCGGTTCAGGAGCAGCTGCGGGGACACACGTCGGCTGAAGCCTTGAAGCTGCGCTATCCGCGCGGTGAGATGGACGTTGAGGCGCTTGCCCGGCGCGTCGCGGCGAGCGCCAGCGATACGCTGTTCTTCTTTGGCGATCAGGCCGACCTCGAACCCCTGCTCGCGGCACTGGCCGAGCGGGAGCAGAGCCCGCGCGTGTACCTGCTGTCGGCGTTCGTGCCGCGGCCGCTGTCCGATGCGCCGCCGGCGTTTGACCATCGGCTTTTTCTCGCCTATCCGACGCTGGGCA
>JAUXGQ010000449.1 GCA_030621975.1 Gammaproteobacteria bacterium
CCAACCCCTCGTCACGTAGCTTGGAATGGAACAGCTGTACCTCTCTGCGGCTGATTTGATTGTGACGCTTGTGGACCGGCCAGCCGCGCCATTCCAGATCTTCCTGCCGGTCTGCCCCGGCACCTTCGCCCCGATACTGCTCGACAACCTCCAGGAGCCTTTCGGTGCTGTCGGCGCGGCGGTTCAGGACCATATCCTCCACCCGCTCGCGCAGCGCCTCGGGCAGCTCGTCGTAGATGGCCAGCTGTCCCGCGTTGACGATCCCCATGTCCATACCGGCACCGATGGCGTGGTACAGGAACACGGCGTGGATGGCCTCACGCACGGGATTGTTGCCCCGGAACGAGAAGGACACGTTGGACACGCCGCCGGACACCAGCGCATGGGGCAGCCCGTCTTTGATCCGGCGTGTCGCCTCGATGAAATCCACCCCGTAGTTGTCGTGCTCGGCGATGCCCGTGGCCACCGCGAAAACATTGGGATCGAAGATGATGTCTTCCGGGGGGAATCCCACCCGTTCGGTCAGGATCCTGTAGGCGCGGGTGCAGATCTCGACCTTGCGCGCACAGGTGTCGGCCTGACCCTGCTCGTCAAAGGCCATGACGATAGCGGCGGCGCCATAGGCACGGATGCGCCGGGCCTGCTCGATAAATCTGGCTTCCCCTTCCTTGAGCGAGATGGAGTTCACCACACCCTTGCCCTGGATGCACTTGAGGCCCGCCTCCAGGATGTCCCATTTGGAGGAGTCGATCATAACCGGCACCCGGGCGATGTCGGGCTCGGCGGCGATCAGGTTGAGAAAGCGCACCATGGCCTGGCGGGACTCCAGCATGCCTTCGTCCATGTTGACGTCGATGAGCTGAGCACCGCTTTCCACCTGATCGCGGGCCACGTCCAGGGCGGTCTCGTAATCGCCGTCCTTGATAAGGCGCTTGAAACGCGCGGAACCCGTCACGTTGGTACGCTCGCCCACGTTCACGAACAGGGAGTCCGCGCCGATGTTGCAGGGTTCCAGTCCGGACAGGCGGCAGGCGGTCGGCAGATCGGGAAGCTGCCGGGGGGGCATGTGGGCGACGGCCGCGGCCATGGCCCGAATGTGCTCCGGCGTAGTGCCGCAGCAACCACCGACGATATTCAGGAATCCGCTTTGCGCCCATTCGGCGATCTGCAGCGCCATCTCTTCTGGACCCAGATCGTATTCGCCGAACTCGTTGGGCAGGCCCGCATTGGGGTGGGCGGAGACATGGGTTTCCGAGACGCGGGCCATCTCCTCCACGTACTGGCGCAGCATATCCGGTCCCAATGCGCAGTTCAGTCCAATGGACAGCGGACGGGCGTGACGCAGGGAGTTGTAGAAGGCCTCGGTGGTCTGCCCGGAGAGGGTGCGCCCGGACCGGTCGGTAATGGTGCCGGAAATCATGATCGGCAGACGCAGCCCGTCCTGTTCGAAGACCTGCTCGACGGCAAAGATGGCGGCCTTGGCGTTCAGGGTATCGAAAATGGTCTCGATCAAGATGAGATCCGCTCCCCCCTCGATCAAGCCGCGCGTGGACTCCGCATAGGCCGCCGTCAGAGCGTCGAAGCTGACGTTGCGAAACCCCGGGTCGTTGACCTCCGGGGAGATGGAGCAGGTCCGGTTGGTGGGGCCGAGCACGCCGGCGACGAAGCGCGGCAGCGCAGGATCGGCTCGGGTGGCCGCATCCGCCGCCTCGCGGGCCAAACGGGCACCGGTCAGGTTGATCTCGTGGCTGAGTTCCTGCATGGCGTAGTCGGCCATGGCGATGCGGGTCGCATTGAAGGTATTGGTCTCCAGGATGTCCGCCCCCGCGTCCAGATAGCCCTGATGGATGCCACGGATAATGTCCGGTCGGGTAAGGGACAAGAGGTCGTTGTTGCCCTTCACATCCGACGGCCAGTCCGCGAAACGCTCCCCCCGGTAGTCGGCTTCCTCCAGTTTGTGGCGCTGGATCATGGTGCCCATGGCCCCGTCCAGCAGCAGAATACGCTGCCTCAACAGGGCTTGGAGTTCGGCGGTGCGGTCTTGGTTCATGGCAGGAGGAAATGTCTGGGTTGGAAGAAGAGATTATAAAGGCAGGCACGCCCCTTTGTTACATTTGATTCAAAGCTTGTTCTTTCCGCCGTAGGAGCCCGCTTGCGGCCGAACCCGTGCCGCGTAAGGGTCATCGTCGCCGGCTAGCCGGCTCCTAAAGGCTGGCTTGTCGAATATCACAAATAACCACTCCTACACACGCAGCAGAGGTAGGCTGGGGCTCGCCCCAGCTCTTTGTTTCGCACGGCCGGTACGCAGAAAAGCTGGGGCAAGCCCCAGCCTACGGTCTGGTGCGGCACGGGGCTGAGTATAGTGTATAGAGATATGGGTTGAGTAATACCCGTGAACCTCGTACTCTCACCTGAGGAAAGGCAACAGGCCGACCGCTACGCCGAGGAGAAAGCATGGCCCCGCGATTGATGATATTGCCGAGCAGCGACCCGCGAAAGATCCAGCTGGTTCAGATCCCCCAGGATATGGAGGAACATGAGGCCTACCGGCACGCCACCGGCCTGATCGCCGTCTTGGAGGAGGAGTCCCCGCGATACACCTCCGAGCAGGTCCTGGATGTCCTCGAGGACCACGGGTTCAGGCCCGTGGAGTTTGTGATGGGCCCGGAACTGGGCCCCAAAAGACCATGATCAATCCTGCCCGGGCAGCCGGAAGACTTCCGCCGTTTTTATCTCGGCCATAGGAATAGAAGTGGTCATAGTGCCGCTGTGCACCCGTTGCTCCACATGGGCCTGGCCATTCTTTATCGACACCGGCACGCCGCTGCGCGGTGTTTGCGTGGTATGGATAAACAGGCGAACGTCCCGCCCCACATACCTTTTCAGATCTTTGGCCTGCGTAGCCAGATAGCGGGCCTGCGGTCGGGGCGCCGCGGGTTTCTGCCGGCTGGCCCTGGCAAGCGCATAGGAGCCTTTCCGCGCTGATTCCGGCACCTGGCGAGCCGCTGACTCAGGGACGGGCGGTGTCCCGTTGAGGCCCGCGGACCCCGACATCGAGCCGAACCCG
>JAUXGQ010000265.1 GCA_030621975.1 Gammaproteobacteria bacterium
ATCCGTCTCGGCCCCACGTCCGCTCGCTACGATCCCCATTCTCGGACAGCCTCCTAGGAGGAGATTTATGAAATTTCCGGGCTAAAATGCCGAAAACCTCCGAAAACGACCGCCGTCTCTTCGTCCTGGATACCAACGTGCTGATGCACGACCCCACGGCTATTTTCGGTTTCCAGGACCACGACATCTTCGTCCCCATGGTGGTGTTGGAGGAACTTGACGCCGCCAAGAAGGGCCTATCGGAAGTCGCCCGCAACGTGCGGCAGGTCAGCCGCTTCCTGGATGAACTCCTGTGTGGATCGAGCAAGGCCGGAATCGATCAGGGGTTGCCGCTTCACTCCCTTATTGCACCGGACAACGGCGCCACAGCCTGCAGGGGCAAGCTGTTCTTCCAGACCCGGCATCTGCCCGACCTTCTTCCGAATTCGCTGCCTGGCAATACACCGGACAACAATATCCTCGCCGCAGCCCTGGCGCTTGGACAGGAAGTGCCGGACAGGACCGTCATCGTCGTCTCCAAGGACATTAACCTGCGCATCAAGGCGGCGGTGCTGGGGGTCCGCGCTGAAGACTATTCCAATGACCAGGTACTGGATGACGTCAGCCTGCTGTACAGCGGTATTGGCGAACTGTGCGCAGATTTCTGGGACAGACATGGCAATGAAATGGAGTCCTGGCAGAAGGATGGCTACACCTTCTACAAGGTCAAGGGCCCGCAAATCGGCGAATGGCATCTGAATCAGTGCCTGTATATGGACGGCCCGAAAGGTCTGGAGGCCATCGTGCGCCAGTTGCAAGAGCGGGCCGCAGTCATTGAACTGGTACAGAATTACCACCATCCCAAGCATGCTGTGTGGGGCATCGAGGCCCGCAACCGCGAACAGAATTTCGCCCTCAATATGCTCATGGACCCCGAGCTGGACTTCGTTTCCCTGTTGGGCAGCGCAGGAACCGGCAAGACACTGCTGGCGCTGGCCGCGGGCTTGGCCCAGACCCTGGATGACAAACGCTACGCCGAGATCGTTATGACTCGGGTCACCGTCCCTATCGGCGAGGACATCGGCTACCTGCCAGGCACGGAAGAGGAGAAAATGACGCCCTGGATGGGGGCGCTGATGGATAACCTGGAGGTATTGACGCAGACCGAGGGAGGTGAATGGGGCCGCGCAGTTACCGGCGACTTGTTGCGCAGCCGTATCCGCATCCACTCCCTGAACTTCATGCGGGGCCGCACCTTCCTCAACAAATACATCATCCTCGATGAGGCCCAGAACCTGGCCGCCAAGCAAATGAAAACGCTGATAACCCGCGCCGGCCCGGGCTCAAAGATTGTCTGTCTTGGTAACGTGGCGCAGATTGACACGCCCTATCTCACGGAGACCACTTCCGGCCTTACCTATGCCGTGGACCGTTTCAAAAACTGGTCTCGAAGTGGCCACATCACGCTTTTGCGAGGGGAACGTTCACGCCTTGCAGACTTCGCGTCGGATAATCTCTAAACCTCACCCCTCTCACAAATTCCCGTAAGTTCCTCCCTGGCGCTCTCATAGGCGGACTGCGCCCGTTCGAAAACGACCTGAATCCCCTCGGTCGTTCCTTCGCGCGCTAACATCTCCAGTTCCTTGGCCAGCGCGGAAAGCGCCATCGCACCCACATTGGCGCTGCTCGACTTCAAGGAATGGGCAGGCAGCACCAACGACTTTACGTCGCCTGCAATCACGGCCTTTTCTATCTCCGCCATCTGGCCGGGTGCATTGTCTAGAAAAGTGAGCAATAAACCGACGAAATCCTCTTCCATAATCTCGTACAGCTCCTGCAGTACTGAGATATCGATAGCGCTGCTGGTATCATTCGCCTGGACTTCAGGCCTATTCTGTAAAGGGGCAGACAGCATCTGACTCCTTGGCCCAGCTGGCGAATCCGCTGAAGACACGCCACCAGGTCCATGGGCGGGCAGCCATTTTTTCAACATGCCATTCAGGATCTGCGGCTTGATCGGTTTCGATAGATAGTCGTCCATGCCCGCGGCCAGGCATTTCTCACGATCCCCAACCATGGCGTTTGCCGTCATTGCGATCACAGGCAGGTGGTCCCGGCCCCCGATCTTCTCGTTGTTGCGGATGGATTCGGTTACCTCATAACCGTCCATGCGCGGCATCTGACAGTCCATCAGGACCAGATCGAATTCCTGTTCCTGTATACGCTTCAGCGCCTGCATACCGTCTGTTGCGGCGTCGGACTCCACTCCGAAAAGGGAGAGCAGCTTCTTTACCACACCAAGATTTACCGGATTGTCCTCCACTACCAGTACCCTGCCCGTCAACGGCTCGGCGTTCCGCGGAGCGGTGTGGCGCGCCTCAGTTCGCTGCTCTGCTCTGCGCTTGTCTTCCCAACTGTGATGGGCATCGGGAACCACCAGCGGACGGGGCTCGGGAAAGGCCCCGATTTCGCTGCTCACAGTGCCGTCTTCCACATCGAGCAAATGATTGAGGCTGCGCAGGAGATCGAATCGCTTGACGGGCCTGGACGAGATCGTGGCTACCCCCACCGCGGAGAACCCCTTCGTCAGGCCCTTGGCACCATCCAATCCCAGGAAACCAATACGGGACAGGTTGGGTATCGCCCGCACTTCCTTGACCAGCGAGATCGCAGCGCTTCCCAGGGTTGTACCGTCGATTACCACCAAATCATACGCCCAGCTTCCACCAAGATTTGCCGACGACTGGAGCTTTGACAGGGCATCTTCGATTCCGGCCGCGCGTTCGTGAGCCACCCCCCACTCGCCCAGATATCCACCGATCTCGGCATAACCGGACCCATCGGCGTCCACGACCAGAATCTTCGCACCGTGCAGATCCCGACGCGCGGAGGGCGCATCATGCAGTGACTTGCGCAGAGGTATGACAAACCAGAAGATCGAACCTCTGCCTTCCCGGGACTTTATCCCGATCTGCCCCCCCATCAGTTCGACGAGCCGCTTGCAGATAACCAGGCCGAGCCCGGTTCCGCCGTGCTTGCGGGTGGTGGAGGCATCGGCCTGAGAAAAGGTGCGGAACAGACGAGCGGAGGTTTCCTCTGACATGCCGATGCCGGTGTCTTTCACGGTAAACCGCAGTTCAATCCTCTTTTTCCCCTCGGCGCGCTTCGAAACCTCGATGAATATGCCGCCTTTCTCCGTAAACTTGACCGCATTACTCACGAGATTTGTCAAAATCTGCCGCAACCGAATGGGGTCGCCACGAACTGCCGCAGGCACGTCTTTCGCGATGGAATGAGTCAGCTTCAATCCCCGCCTTTCCGCCGCCCTGGCCATCAGCACGACGACGGATTGCACCAGTTCTCCCAAGTCGAGTTCGATCGCCTCCATCTCCAGCTTACCGGCCTCGATCTTGGAGTAATCCAGGATGTCATTGATGATACGCAGGAGGTGATAGGACGAGTTGAGTGCGGTAGTAACAAACTGCCGCTGATCCACATCGAGCCTGGTATCCCGAAGCATCTCCAATATGGGTAAAAGGCCATTCAGGGGCGTACGGACCTCATGACTCATAGTGGCAAGAAACTCGCTCTTGGCCAGATTCGCGGCTTCCGCCGCCTCCTTAGCCTTGTAGAGTTCCCGTTCCACTATTTCGCGCCGCCCTGACTGGGAACTAAGCTGCTGGTTCAGGTCCTCGCGCTGGACCTCCAGTATATCCAGTTGTTTTTCCGCTCGATCCCTGGATGCCCTCGCCTCAGCCAGCTTGAAAAGTACCCTGTTCGCCCAAATGGCTGCCCCGATCAGAAACAGCCCGAACAGAACATAGAGCACCCCGTTGTCGAACCAAAACGGGCCACCCACGCCCATCAGGTAAGTGAAAAACGTAACCGCCAGAATGGATAGAAAGCCGGCAACAACGCCGGTGAGTGCCGTCAACAAAGGCACTGAGATGGCCACCGCACCCGCCACCAGCGCCAGGCTAAGGGTGCGATCACCTCCAAACGGAGGACTCAAGAGATACGCGCCGGCTGCACCCCAACCGAGCCCCAGAACAGCGGCGGCCAGCAACAGAAACACCGTTCCGGCCGTTCTGTCCGGCACCATCGACGCACCATGCCCGAAAACCGGCAGCAGACCCGACAGGGCGAACACCGCCATCAGCATGAGCCCCGCCCAGGGCAGCATCTGGAGAACAGGGGTGTGGGACCAGTTCAGATAACCAAGACCGGCCAGCGAACAAAGGTTTACCAGCAACAGCAAATGGCCGTTGCGGTAATTCAACCGTATCCGCTCTTCACGAACCTGTGTGTTGGAGGTATCTTGCCCGCTCATAGCCCGCC
>JAUXGQ010000432.1 GCA_030621975.1 Gammaproteobacteria bacterium
GAATATGAAGCCGGCCGATCCTTGGCATGCCCACAGTTTACAACAATTCAAGATATGCTTTTAAGTGACTAAATGAGCAGTGTCCCCTTTCCTTGGACCCCTTTCGCTCCTGTCCCCGGAACTGGCTGGAACTCGACCGGTTGCGGCACCACCGGCAATGCGTCTGCTCGTTTTGGTAGGCTTAGCCGGACTTGTTCGATCGGTTTCCGAAGCTTTGTTGTTCGCCTTCTTTGTCATAGCAACTGAACCCCTCGAAAGTGGATGGCGTGTTCGAGCAGTACGGTGCGCGCAAGCGCAGTACCGACTTCAGCAAGGGAGAAAAACTCGACCCACGTGACCACCTCATCGTCCTGGCGAAGCCCAAGAAGCCGGATTGGATGAGCCAGAGCGCGTACGATCAAGCACCGGCGACGGTGAAAGTACGCGAGTTATACGCCGGCGGGAAGATCCTGGTCACCACGTTTGTCTGCCCGAAGGAGGCGCCCAAAACCGTTGTCAAGGCGCTGTATCGCAGCCGTTGGAACGTAGAGCTGGATCTGCGCAACATCAAGACGACGCTCGGCATGGAGACACTGCGTTGCAATACCCCTGAGATGGCCGTCAAAGAGCTCTGGGTTTACCTACTGGCCTACAATCTGATTCGGCTACTGATGGCTCAGGCCGCGCTGTTGGCTGACCAGATCCCACGGCAACTGAGCTTCAAACATACGGTACAGATCTGGATCGTTTGGCAACAGCGCGGTGGCGGCACGCACGATGCTGTTTCCATTAACGCTTTACTGTTCCTGATTGCCGCTGGTTCGTCGCCTTAACGCTATGATTTATCAGGCTTCCGCCCTTAAGTCAGTTCCAATCGGTAGCGTCCCCTTTTCATTCTGCTTGCTTGCCTTCGCTGTCGTGTTTTTCCTCTCGCCGGTGCGCCGCGCCGTACATTAGCGGATTTCCGTCGGCAGGCCTTTGTATCACCGGGCGGCCCTCCGGCGCCCTCCGACGCCGAGACCCGCGAGGCCGAGACCGAACAGTGACAACGCGCCAGGCTCCGGAACCAGATCCTTGAGAACCTCGTAGGCCTCGCCCACTTCTTTGAAGCGTGTCTCCGCATCAGGCTCGTTGCTTACATCGGGGTGATACTTCCGCGCAAGCTTGCGGTATGCACGCTTGATCTCGTCCTGCGTGGCATCGCGTTTGACGCCCATGATCTTGTAGTAGTCTTTGAATTCCATCTGCAATCAGGTAAAACCGGTTATTCTCGTGTAAATTGTACCGCTCCGCGTCGGGCAAGCCGGCCGATGCGCGCGAATCATCGGGCGAGACGTCTGCGTGACCAGAACGCTATTCTCCACCCACAGTTTGTCGATTACAACCCCGAAAGCCTGTCCCGGTCGACCAGGAGACGATGGGAAGTGTCCTTCCTGTGCGGCAGCGTAATGCGAACCTCAGGGGTCGAACCAGGACAACATTGTGATATTTCAAGTAATCGGCTTTAGAACAGGGTCGTATTCGAGCTTAAAGCCCAGCCAAACGGGGCAGATCTATTTGAGCACTAATAGCCACGGCGCTGCTATCATTCGGGCGCGGACAGGATTACGCTGAACCTCAAATAAATCTGTCCCCTTTGGCTCGGTGATATGAGCACGCGCCGACACGCGCGCGCTTGTGACGCCATTCCTTGGGGAACAAGCACAATTCCGCGGTGAACGGGCGCGTTTGTAAAACAGGAAACCCGCGATCATGCCCAACCTAGCCTTGATTCGCTTTGCCACCCGAAAACCCCGGCTGGTCATCAATCTTACCGTTCTGATTACTCTGGCCATTGCGCTGGTGGCGGCTTTGCCCAGCATCTGGCCGACGGCGTTCAGCCCGCTGCACCCTCTGGAAGTGGACACCGATCCGGAGAACATGCTGCCTCAAGACGCGGCAGCGAGGGTTTTTCACAACCGCATGAAGCGGGAATTATATATACATGACATGGTGGTTGTCGGCGTCGTGAACGACGTGCACGACGCCGGGGTATTCAACCCCCAGACCCTGCAAAACGTCTATGCACTTACCGAGTTTTCCAAGACGCTCAAATGGCCGGATGAGCATAGGCCTGACGGTTGGGGCGGTGTGATAGAGGCGGACATCCTGGCGCCGTCCACATTAGACAATATCGAACAGGACGGTCTGGGTGGTGTGCGTTTCGACTGGTTGATGCCCGTGCCTCCTCAAAGCCAGCGCGAAGCGGAGGCCATTCGCGACAAGGCATTACACATCCCTTTCCTGAACGGCACCCTGGTATCCGAGGACGGCAAGGCCTTATCCATCTACCTGCCTATAAGTTCCAAGGAGCTGACCTACAGAACCTATTCCCGTTTAAGGGAAAAAATCGCATCGCTGGAGGGCGATGAGCGTTATTTCATCACCGGGCTTCCGGTTGCCGAGGATAACTTCGGTGTGGAGATGTTCATCCAAATGGCCATTTCAGCGCCACTCTCCATGCTCATCATTTTCTTGTTGATGCTTTTCTTCTTCCGAAAACTCACCCTCATCGTGTCACCAATGATCGTGGCGATGGTATCGGTCATCTGCACCATGGGGCTGTTGATAGCGACCGGTCATACCGTTCACATCATGAGCTCCATGATTCCCATTTTTATCATGCCGATCGCCGTTCTGGATTCCGTGCATATTCTGTCCCAATTCTATGACCGTTATCAGGAGACCGGCGACAGGCGCGCGACGATCGAGGCGGTAATGAAGGATCTCTATAAACCGATGCTGTATACATCGCTTACAACATCGGCCGGGTTTGGTTCTCTGGCCCTGGCGCCGATTCCGCCGGTCCAGGTTTTCGGCTTGTTCGTAGCCTTTGGCGTGTTGCTTGCGTGGTTTCTCACCATAATCTTCATTCCATCCTACATCATGCGCATGTCAGAATCGTCGCTGGCGGGATTTGGCATGCCGGGGGGCCCTGGTGGACCTTCCCGTAATGTGCTGATGGCGCGTTTGCTGCACTGGATGGGAGACAGAACCTACCGGTGGGCCAAACCGATTCTGGTCCTTACCGTTGTTGGGATATCCATATCGATTTATGGCATGAGTCGTCTCGTTATCAACGACAACCCGATCCGCTGGTTTGCGGAATCCCATGATATCCGGGTCGCTGATGCAGTGCTCAATCAGCATTTCGGTGGAACCTATATGGCCTACC
>JAUXGQ010000446.1 GCA_030621975.1 Gammaproteobacteria bacterium
GTTGGGGTCAGGACCAGGGCCCTTAGCGGTCGCCGACCCTGCTTGAAGGGACGGGCGCTCAACCGTTGAAGCAACGGAAGTGTGAAGCCGGCGGTCTTGCCGGTACCGGTTTGGGCGCCGGCCATGACATCCTTTCCTTCCAGAATGAGGGGGATCGCCTTGCGCTGGATAGGGGTGGGTTCAGTGTAGCCCTGCTCGCCGACGGCATGCAGAAGTTCGGCCGACAGGCCGAGGGTGTTAAATGACATTGGGGTAGTTACTCCGGTCTTGCCCTCCCTGCGGCAGCATTCGCTGGCGGGATCCGGTCCGGGCTGGATAAGGGGATTATTTAATCAAGCGGGAGGCCCTGCCCCTGGTGTATAAGAGGCGGGGCGAACGGCGCAAGAGATTTTCCGGCGACCCCGAAGGTCGCAAAGGGTGCTGACCGATCAGCACACGAAAGCACGACAGTATACCCTAAACTTAGTTAGGTGTCCGTTTTTCTTGCTGTTTTTCGCCTGGTGCCCGCCTTTTTCTTTTTTCCGGGATGCTCCAGCCGTGAGATATTGAGGCGCTGGCCGCATACCCAGGTCTTCTTGAGACCCTGAAACACCTCGTTGGGCATGCCTATGGGCAGGTCGACCAGACTGAATTCAGTCTGGATATCGATATGACCGATGTGCTGGGCATCCAGCCCCGCCTCATTGGCAATGGCGCCGACGATATTGCCGGGCCTGACGTCGTGCCGGTGTCCCACTTCGATTCGAAACCGCTCCATGCCCTTGGGGGGGCGGGTCTGCGGCGCGCGCTTAGGCGGTTCAGCCCTTTCCTTACGCTGCCGTGGCTCAGCCCTTGACTCAGCATGGCGGCGGGCGGGTTTCTCTTTTTCCGGTTTCAGCAACAACAGCCGATCGCCGATGGAAATCTTCGCCAGTGCCGCGGCGATCTCCAGCGCCGGCACGTCGTGCTCCTGCTGATACTGTTCCAGCAGGCTCTGCATGAAATCCAGTTCGCCGGCGGCCAGGGTATCGCTGATGCTCTGTTTGAAATCGGCGATCCGTTTGTTGTTCACCATCTCTGTCGAGGGCAGCTCCAGCGGCTCGATCTTCTGCCGTGTCGCCTTTTCGATGGCGTTGAGCATGCGCCGTTCCCGGGGTGCGACGAACAGGATGGCATCGCCCGGGCGCCCGGCCCGGCCGGTGCGGCCGATGCGATGAATATAGGCCTCGGTGTCATAGGGGATGTCGTAGTTGACCACGTGGCTGATCCGTGTCACATCCAGGCCACGGGCGGCGACATCGGTGGCAACCAGGATATCCAGTGAACCCTGTTTCAGACGTTCGACCATCTGCTCCCGGTTTTTCTGCGGCATATCGCCGTTCAGCGCTGCCGCGGCATAACCCCTGGCCTCCAGCCGTTCGGCGAGTTCCGTGGTGGCGGTCTTGGTGCGCACAAACATGAGCAGGGCCTCGAAGGGCTCCACCTCCAGGATCCGGGTCAGCGCGTCCAGCTTGTGCAGACCGCTGACCAGCCAGTAACGCTGACGGATGGTATCCGCGGTGGCGGTGCGCGTCTTGATGGCAATCTCCTGCGGGTCGCGCAGGTGTCGCCGTGCGATGCGCTGGATCTCCTTCGGCATGGTCGCCGAAAAGAGCGCCATCTGTCGCTGCTCCGGCGTCTGCTCCAGAATCCACTCGACATCGTCGATGAAACCCATGCGCAGCATCTCATCCGCCTCATCCAACACCAGCGCCTGCAGGCCACCCAGCTTGAGCGTGCCCTTGCGCATGTGATCCATCACCCGGCCCGGGGTGCCGACCACCACATGCACGCCTCGTTTCAGCTGCCGTATCTGCCCTGCATAGGCCTGACCGCCGTAGACCGGCAGCACGTGAAAGCCCCTGATGTGCGAGGCATAACGCTGAAAGGCCTCGGCCACCTGGATCGCCAGTTCGCGGGTCGGTGTGAGCACCATCACCTGCACTTGCTGGCGGCCGATGTCCAGACGTGACAGCAGGGGCAAGGCAAAAGCGGCGGTCTTGCCGGTACCGGTGGGGGCGTGTCCCAGCAGGTCCAGACCTTCGAGCAGATGGGGAATGGTCTGGGCCTGGATCGGGGTGGGGGTTTCGTACCCAACCTTATCGAGCGCGGTCAATAGCGGGGCAGGCAGATTCAGATCGCGAAAGCGGGAGACAGAGGGGGCGGCATCGGACATCGGAGGTTCCTGGTGTGGGGAAGAGACGCGGTCCTGCCGCATGGCCGGGTGGCGCAGTATAATGCCTTGCGCATGGAAAGACTATTTGTTACACCAGACCTCTCCATAATTCTTATCCCTGCGCCTCTGCGCGAGAAATGTCGTTTTCCGGATATACGGGTAACGGCATGGGAATATCGCCAGGCCCGGCATCTGAACAAAAGCCGTTGTTGCCGAACAGGCACGCGTATTCTGCGGGAAATCTCTATCTCCGCAATCCGAGGCGGGATGCGATCTCTTTCAGATTCAGCTGAGGCATGAGCGAGGCCAGCGGATGTGAGAGGGCATCGATAAACTCCGGTGAGGTTACCGCGTGCGAGTCGTAGAGAAGGCAGCACTCACCCGTGGCCGGGTCTATCTCCACTTGCTCGATGCCCACAATCGGTGACAGGCGCTCCTCGATTCTCCGCGCGAGCTCGGGTCGACCTTTCAGCCGCTTCACCGAGAAGCGGAGACGACCGGGCGCGATATGGTCTGGGAACAGTTTTCCCAGGGCGGACGAAAATGAAACCAGAAAATCCGGTGATCTGAGGGCGCGCGGCTCGTACAGCAGCAGTAGGCTTCCGGTGAGGGTGTTGGTGTCAACCCGGGAGATTCCCGCTACCTCTGTCAAATGAGAGTGAAGCTGGGTCGCAATCTCGGGCCGGCCCTTCAACGCCTGGAGTTTCAGGCGCATACGGCCCGGCATCAAATGAACTATTTTGATCATCTCAGTCTACTGTTTACCACGCGGGCTTTCCGGGTTACGACCGTCAGGGATCCCGCAGCTCATCTCCGGTATATTCCTGCATAATCGTGCTCGCGACATTAGAAGTCATAATAATTACGCTGTTTTTGAAGTTCACTGTCCTTCCA
>JAUXGQ010000408.1 GCA_030621975.1 Gammaproteobacteria bacterium
ACCACCCGGGACGCCGACTACATCACGGGCGCGGATATATCCGTCAACGGTGGACTGGGAATGGGGTGATCATTCCACCCGTGCCGGTTTTGACAAAGCTATCTGGTCTAGGAACCCAAAACCGCGATCAGCACCGCTGATCGAGCCACTGCGCGATACTGGGAGGAACCTCCCGCTGGGCGCTCCCGCTCACGTAGATTCCGATATGCCCGCCCTTGAAGGGGATTTCCGTGTAATCCTCGGTGCCGACGAACGACTGCAGGGGAATAGAAGCGTTGGGCGGAACCAAGTGGTCCTGCTTGGCATAGATGTTCAATACCGGCATGGTAATGTTGCTCAGATTCACGGTGCGGCCCCCAAGCACGACCTTGCCCTTTATCAACTTGTTCTCCTGGAAAAAATCCTTGGCGAATTGACGAAAGGCCTCGCCCGCCTGGTCCGGGCTGTCGAAGATCCACTTTTCCATGCGCATGAAATTCTTTGCCATGTCCGGATTCTCGAGCTGGTTTACCATTTGCAGGTACTTCTGTCCCATCAGCCGGTAGGGTTTGAGAGACAGATAGGTCCAGTTCAGGAGCTCCCCGGGTATATTGCCGAGGGTATCCACGAGCAGGTCGACATCCACGTGCTGTAACCAGTGGCTGAGCAGGTTGTCCGGCGTTTTGAAGTCCACCGGCGTCACCATGGGAATGATATTGCGGATGTTCTCCGGATGCAGCGCAGCGTAGCACAATGAAAAGGTTCCGCCCTGGCATATGCCGAGCAGATTGATCTGCTCCAGGTCGTGCAAGCGGCAGACCTCGTCGACGCAACGGTCGAGATAGCCGTTGATATAGTCGTCCAGGGTGAGGAACCGGTCCGATTGGTCCGGATAACCCCAGTCGATAAGGTAGACGTCCTGCCCGGCATCCAGAAGCCCGCGAACCAGGGAGCGGTTTTCCTGTAAGTCGGCCATGTACGGTCGGTTTACCAGCGCATAGACGATGAGTATCGGTACCGAATTGCGCTTCTTGGCGGGTTCCGGCGCCTGAAAGTGGTACAGCGTCAGCTTGTCTTCCGTGTACACCGTTTCCTTGGGCGTAACGCCGCTCTCGATCTCTTCCATGTCGTAGAGATTCTTGATGCCGTGCGCAAGCTTGCGATTGAACTGCAGTAACTCGCTGTTTATCTGGTCCGGACGGATGTTGATAGGAATCATGCGTTAGCCTCCCCTTTTCTGGCGTGTACCGGTGGGTTTCGCCGCCCTGGATCTTACTGATTTTTTCGCTACCTTGTTGGCGGCTTTGGGCGCTGCAGCCACCTTCTTCCGGGTCACGGGCCGCGCCGGGGCCTTGGGACGCACTGCCACTGGCGCCGCCGGCGTGGACTTCCGGCGCGCTTCTCCCAACTGCGACTTGACCGCCCGCAGTTCCCGGCGCAACTCCTGGAATCCTTCCTGCATCGTGGCAACGTCTTCCTTGGTCGGCACGTTCAACATGCCCAGGGTTTCATCGACCAGCGCCTGCCCCTGCTTCTTGAGCGCCATGAGGTTATTGACGAGGCGCCCGTGCACCTTGGCGTATTCGTCGCTGAAAACCCGCTCCGCGTAAGCCTCTTCGCACGCATCGACCCAAAGGTCGAACAGCCCCTGCAGGGTATCGATGGTCTCCTGGCGCTCCAGGACCCGCATCAGTTTGCCCTGAAAATGCTCGACGGAGGCGGCAGCAATCTTCGCGTACTCCGCCCCGTAGGCTTCAAATGCCGTCTGGTAGTTGAGTAGAAACTGGAAGAACTTCTGGTGCTGTTCCTGGTGCTCCCGCGAGTAGCCCACACCTGGGGCTGACAGGAATTTATTCAGGTGCTCACGCAGCGGTGCTGCCTGCTGATGCAAGGTGAGGGATTTGTAAGGCTGCAGGAAATCACCCGGAAGGCCCGACATCACGGACGCCGTGCGCTGCCAATTGTCCATGGGCAATTCCCAGAACGACAGCATCTGACCGAGAGTCTCATGGCCATTGGGCGTTGCGGTCCCTACGGCCGTCTTCATATCCTCGAATGACTTTTCCAGCAGATGCTGCCAATCATCCAGGCTACCGGCGCTCTTCGATATCTCGGTGAGCGTCGTGACCAGGTTCTCGGAGAGCGCGAAGAAGCGCTTGCCCTGCTCGACCAGGTGGTCGAAGAAATCCTGAACCGTTGTCGGGACGGTCGGCGACACCGCCCGCCACCAGTGATCCAGGGCCAGGTTCCACGGCTCACGGGCGCTGACGTTGGGCATATCGGAGCCCGGCCTGAAGGCGTTCAGCTCTGTCCAGGCCTTCCAATAGTTTTCCTGAAGTTTCAACCAGTCATCGTTCAGGAAAGGAAACGAATCATCCGTCATATTTTTCTCCCCCTTTAGGTGACGACCTGTGCAATACAGGCCGGGTCGAACGATGCTACCAGGGCCATTGCTGCACCGCACCATCCCGTTTGTCTTTAGCATTGCGCTTTTAGCATGGCACAAGTTGGACCTGCACGGCGACAACTGGCTTGAAGCATGCGCAACCGCAGGTGGCGAATCGAAATTTGCTAGGTCGGCACCTTAAGTACGCTATAATAGGCGCTCAGCGAGTTCAGGCACAGCCACCAGCGAAACGCGCTGCGCCAAGATCACCAAATGAATAGCCATGACCAAGCATAAGGACGAGGCGGAAAATCAGTCAACCCCGGAACCGGAGACTCTGGGCAGCCTGGAAAAGGCGCTCACCCACTTCGTAGAGTCTTTCGAGGCGAGCGCTCACCGCTGGGAAGAGCAGATTTATCCTTTCCTAAACTCTTTCCAGGCCAGCGCAAAACGCTGGGAACGGATGGTTTACCCTTCGATCGCGATATTCGGCATCCTGGGTATCTCGGGGTTCTATTTGATATACAGCCTCACTATGGACATGGCTGAACTGACCCGGAACATCGATCCGAAAATGGAGCACAACCTGGCCATGATGTCGACTAACATGTCGGACCTCTCCCAGAACGTGGCGGCGATGACAAAACAAGTCAGGTCGATGACCGCCCATATCGCACACCTGGATTCATCGATCGACCTCATGCAGGGGGACATGAGCGCAATCTCCACCAAGCTGGACACCTTGCCTCCCCTTCTCTACAAGATTACGGAAATGAACGAATCCTTAAAGGTCATGACGGTCAGCACGGGGGTCATGAGCCGCGATATGGGAGTCATGAACCAGAACGTCGGCCGTCCCATGTCGTTCATGAATTCGTTTGCGCCCTGGTAGCAACGCGCCCGCCGGGCTAGCCCGGACTGCTCATCATGCGGGCCGGAGATCGACCCAAAATTCCCAAGGACGCAACCCTTCCTTCGCGCTTTAAAGAATGGACAGGATTAACAGGA